>NZ_JBFAXI010000048.1:0-61489 GCF_040680735.1 Streptomyces sp. NPDC051987
AGCCGGGGCCCCCCCCCCACCCCGGGCTGGGGCGCGGGGGGGGGGCGCCCACCCCCCCCCCGGCCCCCCCCCCCGCCCCGCACGTCCCTTCGCTCACCAGGAGACGACGACCTTGTCGCCGTTGCGCACCTGCGCGAACAAGTCCGCGATCGCCGCCTCGTCCCGCACGTTGACGCAGCCGTGCGAGCCGCCCGCGTAACCCCGGGCCGCGAAGTCGTACGAGTAGTGCACCGCCTGGCCGCCGCTGAAGAACATCGCGTACGGCATGGGGGAGTGGTAGAGCGTCGACACGTGGTGGCGGGACTTCCAGTAGATGTGGAAAACACCCTCACGGGTCGGGGTGTACTGCGCCCCGAACCGCACCGACATCGTCGACACCGTACGTCCGTCGATCATCCAGCGCAGCGTCCGGCTGGTCTTGCTGATGCACAGCACCCGCCCGGTCAGGCACCGCGGATCGGGCGCGGCGGCCGGCTGACCGCCCATCAGGTACAGCTCCCACTTCCCCGGCCGGTGCGTCATCCGCACCAGCCGCCGCCAGGTCACGGCGTCGGTCTCACCCGTCCGCGGCAGCCCGCGCTTGCCCTGGAAGCCCTCGACGGCCTGGGCGGTGAGGTCGTCGTAGGTCCCCGTCGGCCCGTCGAAGAGCCAGGCGGCCTGGCGCAGCCGGGCCTGGAGCTCGCGGACGCCGGTGCCGGTGTCGCCGCGGGTGAAGACGATGTGCGGCGGAACGGTCTCCACGGCGGACGGCGTCGGGGTGGCAGCGGGGGCCGAGGCGGAGCCGGAGCGGTGCGGGAGGTCGATGTGGACGGGTGAGTGCCCCCTGCCGTCCCCGCCGTCCGGTGACCGCACGGTGCACCCGCACAGTACGGCCAGCACCGCCGGCACGGCGAGCACGGAGAGCGCGGCGGCCAGGATCCCTGAGTGCCCCGAGACCTTCATGCGAGGGATGCTTCCCCGCGTGACCGCCGCCGAACAAGGGGGCATGGTGGGAACTGACAGAGGTACCGGAACACAGACATGTCGCCGTACTGGCGTACGCACCGCGGAGGTCACCCACCATGGCCCGTGAGTCGGAGTCCGGACTGCCCATCGAACCGGTCTACGGGCCCGGGGACCTCGCGGGCTGGGACCCCGCCCGGAGTCTCGGCGACCCTGGGTCGTACCCCTACACCCGGGGCGTCTACCCGACGATGTACACCGGCCGCCCCTGGACCATGCGCCAGTACGCCGGCTTCGGGACCGCCGCGGAGTCCAACGCCCGCTACCGGCAGCTCATCGCGCACGGCACCACCGGCCTCTCCGTCGCCTTCGACCTGCCCACCCAGATGGGCCACGACTCCGACGCCCCCCTCGCGCACGGTGAGGTCGGCAAGGTGGGGGTGGCGATCGACTCGGTCGACGACATGCGGGTGCTGTTCGACTCGATCCCGCTGGACAGGGTGTCGACCTCGATGACGATCAACGCCCCGGCGGCCGTGCTGTTGCTGCTGTACCAACTGGTGGCGGAGGAACAGGGCGTACCGGCGGCCGCCCTGACCGGCACGATCCAGAACGACGTCCTGAAGGAGTACATCGCGCGGGGCACGTACATCTTCCCGCCCAAGCCGTCCCTCCGGCTGACCGCCGACATCTTCCGGTACTGCCGGACGGAGATCCCCCGCTGGAACACGATCTCCATCTCCGGCTACCACATGGCCGAGGCGGGGGCGTCTCCCGCGCAGGAGATCGCCTTCACGCTCGCCGACGGCATCGAGTACGTGCGCACGGCGATCGCGGCCGGCATGGACGTCGACGACTTCGCACCCCGCCTCTCCTTCTTCTTCGTGGCCCGTACGACGCTCCTGGAGGAGGTCGCCAAGTTCCGTGCGGCCCGCAGGATCTGGGCCCGGGTGATGCGGGAGGAGTTCGGCGCGGAGAACCCCAGGTCGCTGATGCTCCGCTTCCACACCCAGACGGCAGGCGTCCAGCTGACGGCCCAGCAGCCGGAGGTGAACCTGGTCCGGGTGGCGGTCCAGGCCCTCGGCGCGGTCCTCGGCGGCACCCAGTCGCTGCACACCAACTCCTTCGACGAGGCGATCGCGCTGCCGACGGACAGGAGCGCACGGCTGGCGCTGCGCACCCAGCAGGTGCTGGCCCACGAGACCGACGTCACGGCGACGGTGGACCCCTTCGCGGGTTCGTACGCCGTGGAGCGGATGACGGACGACGTGGAGGGGGCGGTCCTGGACCTGATGCGCCGGGTGGAGGACCTCGGCGGCGCGGTGGCGGCCATCGAGCACGGCTTCCAGAAGGCGGAGATCGAGCGGAACGCCTACCGCATCGCGCAGGAGACCGACGCGGGGGAGCGGGTGGTGGTCGGAGTCAACCGCTTCCGGCTGGACGAGGAGGAGCCGTACCAGCCGCTGCGGGTCGATCCGGCCATCGAGACCCGGCAGACCGAACGCCTCGCCCTGCTGCGCGCCGACCGCGACCGGACGGCCGTCGCCGCGGCCCTCACCGCCCTGCGCAAGGCGGCAGCGGGCGACGACAACGTCCTGCCGCCGATGAAGGAGGCGCTGCGGGCCCGCGCCACGGTCGGCGAGGTCTGCGACGCGCTGCGGGAGGTGTGGGGGACCTACGAGCCGGCGGACGCGTTCTGACCCGCGGGGGCGGTGGTGTCAGACCCACGTGCGAGACTTCCGCACATGTTCGGTGTCATCGATCTCCCCACCTACCTGGCAGGACTCGTCCTGATCGTCCTGCTGCCCGGCCCCAACTCCCTGTACGTGCTCTCCGTCGCCGCCCGGCAGGGGATCCGGGCGGGGTACACGGCCGCCGCCGGGGTGTGGTGCGGGGACACCGTCCTGATGACGCTGTCGGCGGCCGGGGTGGCCTCCCTGCTCAAGGCGAACGCCGTGCTGTTCGGGATCGTGAAGTACGCGGGCGCCGGGTACCTGACGTGGCTGGCCGTGGGCATGCTGCGGGCGGCCTGGGGGATGTGGCGGTCACGGCGGGAGCAGACGGCGGACCGGACTCCGGCGGCCACCGCCCCGGCGCACGAGCGGCCGTACCGCCGGGCCCTGGTGATCAGCCTCTTCAACCCCAAGGCGATCCTGTTCTTCGTCGCCTTCTTCGTCCAGTTCGTGGATCCGGGGTACGCCTATCCGGCCCTGTCCTTCGTGGTGCTCGGCGCGTTCGCGCAGCTGGCCAGTTTCCTGTACCTGAGCGCCCTGATATTCAGCGGGACGCGGCTGGCCGACGCGTTCCGTCGCCGCAGGCGGATGTCCGCGACGGCCACGTCGGCGGCCGGAGTGCTGTTCCTGGGATTCGCGGTCAAGCTGACGCTGGCCAGCGCCTGAGCACCGTGCTCACAGACGTTCGCTGAGCTGACCGGCGGCCCAGTCCGCCCACTCCGCCGAGGTCGTGGAGCCGCGCAGGCCGTATTCGAGGATCAGCCAGGCGCAGACCTGGACCGGGTCGCCGACCCATTCGGCGTTGTCCCGCACGGCTTCCAGCACGGCGAGGCGTTCGCGGTTGACGCGGGCGAAGTTCTCCAGGTACTCGACGCCTTCCTCGCGGCTGAGCGTCCACAGGAAGAAGACCCGGAGCAGGGCGGCGCTGCGGAAGGCGAGGTCGGTGCCGGGTTCGGTGAGCCAGCCGCGCAGTTCCGCGCGCCCGGCGTCGGTGATGCCGTACTCCCGGCGCTGGCGTGCGCCGGTCCCGGTGACCTCGATCAGTCCCTTCTCGCTGAGCTTCGCCAACTCGCCGTAGATCTGGCTCTTCTGGGCCGGCCACACGGCGGCCAGACCTGACTCGAACCGCTTGAGCAGGTCGTATCCACTGGCGGGCTGCTCGGCCAGGAGACCGAGTAGGGCGTGGGGCAAGCTCATGGCCCCACCCTACCCTTCCGGATTTCACCGGTCACGGGTGGACAGAGCAAGATCGACCGGTCATTCTTGGACCGTCCAATAGTGGACTCTCGGTCGCCCCGAAGGAGACACCGGTGAACTACGTCCGCGGTTTCGCGCCCTGGCTGTGTTACGCGGCCCTGAGCCCGGTCGACTGGCGACTGGGCACGAGCGCCGCCGCCCTGGCCGCGCTGTACCTGCTGGTCCTGCAGCTCCGAGACCGCACGGTCGACCTCCTCGGGGCGGCCACCTGCGGGTTCTTCGTGGTGATGGCCGGCGTCGCGCTGGCCGACCCAGCTGCCGCGCTCCAGCACTGGATCTGCGCCCTGGCGAACGCCACCCTGGCGACCACCGCCCTGGCCTCCCTCGCCGTCCGCCGCCCGTTCACCCTGGTCTTCGCGCGCGCCGAGGTGCCCCGGGAGTTCTGGGACTCCCCGCGGTTCCTCAGTGTCAACATGGTGCTGACCTCGATCTGGGCGGCGGGGTTCACCCTCGGCGCGCTGGCCTGCGCCGCCGTCGTCGGCTACGACCACTCCGCGACGGTGCCGCTGGTCACCGCCCAGATCCTGGCGTTCGTCCTGCCCTTCGCCGTCGGCGGCCGGTACGCGGCACGGGCCAGAGCCCGCGCCGCGCAGGCCCTGGCGTGACGGTCCACGCACGGCGCGCCGCGCACCGTGCACCGCGCACCGTCGCCGTCCGCCGTCCGCCGTCCGCCAAGCGCCGCGCGGCGTCCGGTGTCGGTTCGGGCTCCCGGCCTCAGGTCGCGTCGGCGTTCAGGGCGCCGGCGCGCGCTGCGTACGCGCGCAGCCCCTCGGTCGTCTCGCCGGCCCAGCCCACGTAGCCGTCCGGGCGGACCAGGAACACACCCGGGCCGTACGACCCCGGGGCCGGCAGGCCGCCGAGGCCGGCGACCGGTGCCGGGGCCAGCAGCGTCCAGTGCGGCCCGCCGAACGCGTCGAACATCCGGACCCCGTCGGCGTTCCGCCCGTCGGGCGCGCGGTCGCCCGCCCGCACCGGTCCCGGCTCGGCCCGGGTCTCCTCGGTCAGTGAGGACTCCCAGTAGCCGATGCCCAGCTGGATCGTCGCCTCACCCCGCCGTACCTCGCCGCGGTGGACGCTCGTGGAGAGGCCCAGCATGGCGGCCGCGTTCGGGCGCCGCTCCTCCTCGTAGGTGTCGAGGAGCGTCTCCGGCGCCCGGCCCGCGAGCACGGCCGCCAGCTTCCAGCCCAGGTTGTAGGCGTCCTGGACACTGGTGTTCAGGCCCTGGCCGCCGGCCGGCGAGTGCACATGGGCCGCGTCTCCGGCCAGGAAGACCCGGCCCACCCGGAACCGGTCGGCCAGCGCGGCACGGGGGCGGAAGTCGGAGGCCCAGCGCACCTCGGTGACGTCCGCCGCGTCCAGCCGGCTGTACGCCGCCACCAGTCGGCGCAGCCCCGCCAGGGACAGGTCGACCTCCGTGCCCTCGGGCAGCCGCGCGCCCAGCTGGAAGTCGTCGGTGCCGGCCAGCGGGCACAGCGCCACGCCGTGGCCGTCGTCGTCGAGGAAGGTGTGCCAGTGGTCGCGGTCCAGGCCGCGCACCCGCAGGTCGGCCACCAGGAACGCGCCCGGGTCGACCGACTCGCCGGTCATCCCGACGCCCACCGCGCGCCGCACGGTCGAACGCCCGCCGTCCGCCGCCACCACGTACCGTGCGCGAGCCGTCGTCCCGTCGGCGAAGCGGACCGTCACCCCCCGCTCGTCCTGGTCCAGGCCCGTCACGGCACGCCCGAACCCGACCCGGCCGCCCAGCTCCCGCAGCCGTGCGTACAGCACCTCCAGCGTGCGCCACTGGGCGACCATCAGCGGCTCGGTGTACGGGGTGCCCTCGTCCGCGGCCACCGCGTCGAACATCGGGCTGCTCTCGACCGGCTCGCCGTTCTTCCAGAACTGCCGGGGCGGGTAGGGGCCGCCGGCCGCGCGCATCGCGTCGAGCACGCCGAGGTCGGCGTAGACCTCCTGGGTGCGGGGCTGGATCCCCTTGCCGCGCGAGCCGGGGGACAGCCGCTCGCCCGCCTCCACGACCAGCGCGTCCACCCCGTGCCGGGCGAGGTCGATGCCGAGAGCGAGCCCGGCGGGCCCGGCGCCCACGACCAGAACGTCCATTGCATCCAGCGCATCCTGCGCATTCATCTCTTTTCCCCTTAACGCCGTTAAGTGCCGTCGGCGACAAGGCTGCCCTTAACGCTGTTAAGCTGTCAAGCGTGACTACGGAACGACGCGCCCCTCTCGACCGCCGCCGGGTCGCCGACACGGCCCTGCGCCTGCTGAACGAGTCCGGCCTCGAAGGGCTGACCCTGCGGGCCATCGCCAAGGAGCTGGACGTCAAGGCCCCGGCGCTCTACTGGCACTTCAAGGACAAGCAGGCGCTGCTCGACGAGATGGCGACGGAGATGTACCGCCGCATGGCCGCGGTCACCCGGCTCGACCCGGCCGCCGGCTGGCAGGACGTGCTGCGCACCACGAGCCGGGGGCTGCGCACGGCCCTGCTCGGCTACCGCGACGGCGCCCGGGTCTACAGCGGCGCGCGCTTCACGGGCATCGACCACGCCCCGGAGCAGGAGGCGTACCTGCGCGCCATGACCGAGGCCGGCTTCACCCTGGCGCAGGCGGCTCGGGCGGGCACGACGGTGTACGCCTACACCATCGGCTTCGTCATCGAGGAGCAGGGTGTGGAACCCGTCCCCGGGCACCGCCGGGAGGGCTACGACGTGGACGAACGGGCCCGCATGCTCGCCGACTTCCCGCTGTCGGCGGCGGCGGGCCGGGAGATCTTCACCGACTACGACAGCCACTTCGAGACCGGCCTGGAGATCGTCCTCGCGGGGATCGAGGCCCGGCGCGGCTGCTGACCGGCACAGAAAGATCCTGTTTTCGGGCGGTCGCGAGACCGCCCGAAAACAGGATCGCCGGGTCGGGTTCAGCGGGGGGCGTGTCCGTGCGGCGCCTCAGCCGCGAGCGGTGGCGGGGCCGGCCTTCAGCGCCGTTTTCAGTCGGCGCCCGAACGGCCGTTCCACATAGCGGTGGATCAGCCAGGCCAGGCCCAGCATGCCCAGCACCGTGACCGCCAGGGTGGGCCACGGCGGCAGCCCCCAGCCCCGGTGCAGCACCCGGATCACGAACCAGCCCAGGTGCTCGTGGACCAGGTAGAAGGGGTAGGTCAGCGCCCCGGCCGTGGTCAGCCAGGGCCAGGCCGCCCAGCGGGTCCAGCCCGCCGCCACCGCCGCGACCGCGGCGTACGCGAGGGTGACGACGACCATCACGACGTACGGGTCGCGGGGCGAGCCCGGGTGCCACAGGCCCTCGGTGGCCGTGCGCAGCCCGAGGATCCAGGAGAGCGCCACGATGCCCCAGGGCAGCAGGTGGTTGCCGAAGCGGTGGACGAGGTAGAGGGCGAGGCCGCCGACGAAGTACGGGGCGTACTGGGGCATCACGATCAGCTGGGCCCACGAACCGTCGCCGGCCGCGGTGGACAGGACGGCGGCCAGGGTCCACACCGCGCAGAACAGCACCACCCTGCGGTAGGTGACGCCCGGCAGGACGACGGCCAGCGCGAACAGGGCGTAGAAGCGGACCTCGACCCAGAGCGTCCAGCAGACGCCGAGCACCCGCGGGACGCCCAGGGGCTGTTGCAGCATGGTCAGGTTGACCAGGAACTCGTCGGGCCGCACGGCGTGCACGACGGCAGGCAGGACCAGGGACGCCCCGGTGACCAGCACCAGGGCGACCCAGTAGGCGGGGTAGAGGCGGGCGACGCGGGAGCGGAAGAAGTCGCCCAGCGAGCGGCCCCAACTGCTCATGCAGATCACGAAACCGCTGATGACGAAGAAGAACTCGACACCGAGGCAGCCGTAGACGGCCGCCCGGGACAGGGTCGGGAAGACGTGCTCGGGGTTCTGGTGCCAGGACGCGGAGACCACTCCGCCGCGTCCGGCGTAGTGGTAGAGGCAGACCATCAGGGCGGCGGCGAGCCGCAGTCCGTCGAGGGCGAGAAGTCGGGGGCGGGGGTGCCCGGACGGAGCCGGGACGACCGGGATCTTCGCAGGCGAGGGCGCCAGGGTGGGGGTCGCGAGAGACATGGTCCGAGACGCCTACCCGAGGCCGGCCCGTTAATCATCAGATCTGTGCGCCGCTCCCCGGGACGTGGGAGTCCCCATACCGTCACCTGGGGGAATCATAGGAAGTCCGCGGTGAACCTGCTAACCATTCTCTTACCCTTTGAGGTTCGTTAACCATACAGTCGTTTTGACTTCCTAGCTTCTCCATCCATCCCCCCGGTGCGGTTCACCTCACCACACACAGCCATGACACAAGCTTTGCTTGGCAAAATCAGGAGAGCTATGACGAGGGTCCAGAACAGGCGGACACCTGCGCGCGGAGGGGAGCTGGACGACTGCCTGCACGCCTGCGCCGTGCACAGCGGAAAGGTGGTCGGCAGCCTCGACCGCCGGCGCGCGGAACTGGCGGAGCAGCTGCGCAAGTTGCTGGTGGTGGTCGCCACGGAGGGCACCACCGCGCCCGCCCCCGCCTCGGCCGGCGGCGCGACGGCGCTCATCAAGCGCGCCGTCAAGGGCGCGGCGAGCCCCTCGGGCGGGATCAACAACGACCTGCTGGACGCTCTGCTCGCGGTCGCCAACAAGGCCCTGGAGTGCGGGTACCACGACGAGTTGAACCTCGCCCTGGTGATCAGCGACACCGTCCTCGCCCACCGCAGGAACTCCCGCGCCGGCTGGCGGCTGCGCGCCCGCATCCTGGAGGGCCTCGGCGAGGAGCGCGAGGCCGTCGAGGCCTACGAGCGCTACCTGGAACTCACCACCGACGACGGCTTCGGTGTGGCCAACCGCATCTCCGGCATGCGCCGCGCCGCCGAACGCGAAGGCGAACTGCTCGATCTCCTCAAGCGGCAGGTGCCCGCGGCCACGGACCACGTCCGGGGGCCCGCCACCGCCACCTGGGCCGAGGGCCTCGCCCTGCACGGCGCCGGGGACTGGCGGGCCGCCGAGCCTCGCCTGGTCGGCGCGCTGCTCGCCCTCGCCGAGGACGAGGCGCCGGTCAACGACCGCCAGGAGCTGCTCAGCCAGTACCTGGACCTGCGCCTGGCCGAGGGCAACGACGCCGGCCTCGCCGAGGCCGTCGCGCTCTACGCCGAGCAGCGCCGGGTCCGGATGCGCGGCCCGGTCGCCGACCCGACCGTCGGCGGCGTGCAGTGGATCAGCCTCGGCGAGTTCCGCAACCAGATCGCCGGCAAGTCGGTCTGCCTGATCGCCAACTCGGGCCGGGTGGGCGCGAGCGGCATCGGCAAGCAGATCGACGACTACGACCTGGTCGTACGCTTCAACTCGTACAAGATCGACCCGCAGCACACCGGTGAGCGCACCGACATCCACGTCAGCATCCACAAGCACGCCTTCAACTGGGAGAAGCCGGTGACCACCCGGCTGGTCTTCGGCGGCGTCTCGGGCGACTGGAAGCACTCGCTGCGCAACAAGCTGGTGCCCGGCGCCCAGACGTACCTCGGCGACGAGTCGCTGCGCTGGCCGATGCGCAACATCGGGCAGATCGGCACCGACACCTGGTCGGGCATCCCGACCTCCGGGTTCAACATGCTCTGGCTGCTGGACTTCCTGGACGTCAGCCCGACCCTGGACCTGATCGGCTTCGACTTCTACGAGAGCGGCGCCTACCGCGTGCCGGAGGCCATGAAGCTGGCCATCACCTCCGTGCACGAATACACCAGTGAGAAGGATTGGGTCATGCAGCGGGCCCAGAGCGTGACCGACATGAGGATCTCCCTGCGATGACGACCACCTTCACCTCGGCGATACCGAACACCGACGCCAGCGCCCTCACCAAGAAGCGCCGGATCGCGTTCGCGTCCTACGTGGACGAGAACTACCTGCCCGGCTTCCTGGTCCTGCTGCGCAGCCTCGCCCTGTCCAACCCGGGTGTCTGCGAGGACTTCGTCGTGCTCTACGACGACCTGCGCCCGGCCTCCATCGCCAGGATCCGCGCCCTGCACCCGCGCATCGTGCTGCAGCGGGTCAACGACACGCACTACGACTCGTACGTCAAGGGCGACCAGGACAACTACCTGGTCCGCAAGGCGTACTTCATCCTCGACATCTTCCGGCTGCGCGACTACGACACGATCATCACCCTGGACACCGACATGGTCGTCCTCGGTGGTCTCGGCGAGCTCCTGGAGCTGCGCGAGGGCCTCGCGGCCGTCCCGCAGTTCTTCTACGGGCAGCACAAGCTGAACTCCGGTCTCCTGGTGATCCAGAAGGAGTACCTGTCCGACGAGTTCTGCGCGAAGATCGACAAGACCGGCCGCAGCGGCGAGTACGAACTGGACAAGCACGACCAGGGCATCCTCAACGCCGTCCTGGACGGCGACTTCGTCCGCCTCGACGCCAAGTACAACTTCGTCAAGCGGCGGCTCTCCGGCGACCTCCCGGTCCCGGAGGACACCAAGATCCTGCACTTCACCGGGCGCCACAAGCCCTGGCAGGGCGGTGAGGCCGGATACGCACAGGCCGAGGAGCGCTGGCGCGCGTTCGAGATGACCGACGCCGAGTTCCACGCGGCCTACTTCGCCTCCTCCGGCGGCCTCCACCACGACCTGGTCGTCCACTTCGGCACCCCGCACGTCAAGCGCACCGGTGACGTCGAGATCGCCCGCAAGGTGGCCGCCGCGCACATCGGGGCCGGCGACTACCAGGACGCCGTCGACGTCCTGAGCAGCGTCCACATCCCGCTGGACGAGGCCTGGCCGCACGAGGTGCTCGGCCACGCCCTGATGAGCGTCTCCCGCTACGAGGAGGCCAGGACCCAGCTGCTGCTCGCCACCGCCGCCCCCAACCGGGCCGCCACCGCCTTCGCGCGGCTCGCCCAGATCGCCTGGGTGCACGGCGACAACACCGAGGCCCTGCGGTACGCCACCGCCGGCCTCACCGTCGACCCCACCCACCGCTCCAGCCGCCTGTGGGCCCAGCGCGCCGCAGCCGTCCCCTCCCAGGAGCAGGGCAGTGCCGAGGACCAGCTGGCGCACGTGGCCTTCTACATGGACCGGCAGGGCAACGCGGGCGACAAGCTGCTCCCGGAGACCGTCCGGCTCGGCTTCGGCCCGGACGCGACCTCCCGGCGCTGGCACTCCGTGCACGCCCACCGCTACTTCGACAAGGCCGCCCTGGAGCGCGTCAACGCCCGCCGGGGCCTGGTCATCGGCGGCGGCGGGCTGTTCATCCCGGACACCATGCCCAACGGCAACAGCGCCTGGCAGTGGAACGTCCCGGACGAGCACCTGCGCGCCATCGACGTCCCGATCATGATCTACGCGGTCGGCTTCAACGCCTTCGACGGGCAGTCCTACCGCGCCCAGCGGTTCAACGAGAGCCTGCGTCTGCTGGTCGAGAAGTCCTCCTTCTTCGGCCTGCGCAACCACGGCTCCATCGCCAAGGTCCGCGGCATGCTCCCGCCGGAGCTCCAGGACAAGGTCGTCTTCCAGCCCTGTCCCACCACCGTCATGCGCCGGCTGGTGGCCGGCTGGACCGACCCGGCGTACCGCGAGGACACGGTGCTGCTCAACGCGGCCTACGACCGCGCGGGGCTGCGCTTCGGCCACGACTACGGCCACTTCCTCGCCCAGATGGCCAAGGCCGTCCGCAGGATCGGCGAGCACACCGAGGTCCGGTGCGTCGCGCACTCCCTCGACGACGAGAAGATCGCCTTCGACCTGCGCCGCGAGCACGGCATCTCGCTGCCGGTGATCCCGATGTACGACTTCTCCAACGACGAGATCCGCGAGACGTACGCCAAGACCCGCCTGGTCATCGGCATGCGCGGGCACGCCGGCATGATCCCGTTCGGGGTCGGCACGCCCATCGTCTCGCTGATCTCGCACCCGAAGATGGCGTACTTCCTGAACGACATCGAGCGGCCCGAGTGGGGCGTCTCGGTGCACGAGAAGAACCTCGGCGACATCCTCACCGAGCGCGCGATCGGCATCCTCGACAACCACAGCCGCACTGTCGCCGACGTACACGACCGACAGGAACAACTCTGGAAGGTCACCCAGGAGAACCAGGCCACGATCAGGAAGATCCTGGGCCGGTGACGCCGAAGGGGCGGGTCCCCTCGATCGGGACCCGCCCCTGATCGGCGGCGCAGCCGCCGCACTGGGGGCGCGAGGAACTGCGCGACCAGCCACGACGGCGCGGCAGACGAGTGACGGCAGACGCGCCGCTCCCGGCGAAGCGCCTAGCGACGAACACCCCGCCGCAGGCTGCGTGCCTTGCGGGCCACCCGCCGCACCGTCGCGTTGCGCGGCAGGAACGCGAGCTGCGCCGGCACCCCGCCGGGCAGCGCCAGCGAGGTCAGCCGCTTGCGCTTGAAATAACGGATGGTGGTGTCGTTCAGATGCTTCGCCAGGTACCGCACGGCCTCCGCGCGCAGCTGCGGATAGATCTTCGGCTGCATGGCGAAGCCCACCGCGCGGACCAGCTCGCCGAGCGCCTCGACGCTCATCCGCGGCCGCTGCGCCTCGACCGCCTTGCGGTCGGTCAGGTCGGGCACCAGGGCGTCGACGATGGTGACCGGGACGCGGTTGCTGTTCTCGTACGGGGTGAGCCGGTCGAGCAGGGTGTCGGTGCCGACGCGGGCGGTCGGCAGGCCGTACAGCGCGGACGCGGTGAGCAGCGCGGTGGAGAAGCAGCCGACGACCAGGGCCGGACGCATCCGCTGGTAGAGCACCTCGGCGAGGACGGCGGTGTCCAGGACCGTGAGGTCGGCCTTGAGCTTCTCGGCCTCCTGCTCCAGGGTCCGGGCGAACCGGGCCGGCGCGGAGGGGTGCGGCTTGAACACGACCCTGGTGCGGCCGAGTGCGACGGCGCCGCGCAACATCCGGACGTGCAGGTCCTCCTCCTGCTCCGGGGTGAGGATCTCCAGCGCCGAGAGGTACTGGCCCAGCAGCAGGGCCGGCTCCTCGATCTCGGGCAACTCGTCGCCGCTGGGAGCGAGTTCGGCCAGCACCTTGGTGAACGCCGCGGTCGGCACGGTCTCGCTCTCGACGCCGAACTCGGTGAGCAGCATCGGCTTCAGGCCCGGCACCAGGTCGAGGTGGAGGACCCGGTCGACGCGGGTGCCGACCAGCGGGTCGATCTTGTTGCGGGTCGGGCCGTAGCTCATCAGGCCGTCGGCGTAGACCGTGACCGGGGCGCCGGTGAAGATCTGGGTGAGGCTGAGCGAGGGGTTCACCTGGATCGACTCGACGGCGAACTCGACGTCGTCGTCGCCCAGCCGCCACTCGTGGCGCAGGAAGCGTTCCCACAGGGGCATGTCGTCGACGCGCGGGGCCCAGCCGCCCGGGTGGAACGGGGAGATCGTCTCGTTGTACGAGATCACGTCGTCGAAGCGGTCGCGCAGCCGCTCGAAGCCGGGCGCCTCGTCCAGGCCCGGGGTGGTCTCGGGGGTCGCCGCGTTGTTGCAGACCAGCAGGATGCGCCGGTCGGCCGGGCGGAAGGCGCCGGAGTCCAGGGCGGCGGCGAGGGTGGCCGTGCCGTAGAGGGTGGACGCCTGGAAGATCTGGGTGGTCACGCGGCGGCTCCCGCGGGGGCGGGACGGCGGCGCAGCCGGCGCAGCTTGGTGGCGCGCTGGAGGTCCATGGAGTCCAGGGCCTCGTCCAGCACGTCCTGCGGCATGCGCCGCAGGGCAGCGGCACTCATGGATTTCAGCTTCTTCGCCACCGCGGGCTCGAACCTTTCGATGGATCCCAGGTGATGGGAAATGATGGCGCAATACGTGCGGACGGCCTTCGGCAGGAGTTCCTTCGCGTCGGCGTCCTGTGCCGTTTCCTCGATCACCTGGTCGAACGCGCGAATGAAATCGAGCTGACGGACGTCGCCGATCTGTGTGAGTGACGAGGCTACGCCACGCCGGTAGAAGACGCCGAGCAGGTTCACCGCGGCGAAGGACTCGGCCTCCCGGTGCAGTTTCCAGATCCACGGCCGGTCCTCGGCCGTGCGCAGTCCGTCCGTGAAATGCACGAGCCCCTTGTCCACCAGGCGTCGGTGGTAGACGCCCGCCCAGGCGTAGGCGTAGTCCACGGAGGTGGACCGGTCGGCGGGCAGGATGGCGTCGCGCGGGTTCGTCACCACGTTGCGGCGGCCGACCGGCACCCGGTGCACGACCCGGGCGCGCCCGGTGCACTGGACGTGGTCGGTGCGGACGAAGTCGCAGCCCAGTGACTCGATCGCGTCGACCAGCTGCGGGTAGTAGCCCGGTGCCAGCCAGTCGTCGCCGTCCAGGAAGGTGACGTACTCGCCGCGCGCTTTGTCGATGCCGGTGTTGCGCGCGGTGGCCAGCCCCCCGTTCCGCTCGTGTCTGACATGGACCGCGCCTTGGAGCTCGCGCTCTGCTCGCGCGAGAATCTCTGGTGTCCCGTCGGACGAGCAGTCGTCGACGAGAATGAATTCGAAGTCCTCACGCGCGTTCGCACGCAGGCTCCTCAGGGTGTCGGGCGCGTATTGCTGCACGTTGTAGAACGGCACGATGACGGAGAGCTTGACCACGTGGAGGACGTTAGGCGGGCGCCCGCGATCCGTCTTGACCGCTGTCTTGATTCCAGGTGAACGACGCGTGGCGAAGCTGTGAACCAGGGCTTTTTGCTCTGCAATCCCGGGCTGATTCGCCATTCGGCGACGTGTTGTTAACCTTTTGTTGGATTCGGGTTCGGGAGATTCTCGGAATGGCTTCCTAGCGTCTTCGGTGTGCCAGTAAGTGCAACGAAGTCCCTGCGGGTGGCCGTCCTGGCGGATTCCGACACCCGGTGGAAGTGGGGAGCGCTCACCGCGAAGCGCCTGATCCCCGATGAAACCGGCAGTCCGGACGTCCGGCTCGACGGCTATCTCCTGCGGGGCCGTGCCACCCCCACCGCCCGCCAGCTCCAGGAGGTCGGCGTCCACGCGGACTCGCTCCGCGAAGTGACGGCCGTCGAGTTCCTCAGAGAGATGGACCAGCAGTCGTACGACATCCTCGTCCTCTCCCTCGTCGGCGGCGGGACGCAGGCCATGCTGCACGGGCTGCGCAGCACCTGGGCCGGCCGGGAGAAGCGGCCCGTCGTCGTCACCGGCTACGTCGGCGTCGTCTACGAGAAGCTGGCCGACGGTCTGCTGCTGCGGCACGGCGCGGACCTCGTCCTCGCCAACTCCCGCCAGGACGCCGAGCGGTTCCGGGCGGTGTACGACGGGGTCGGCGCCGACTCCTCGTCGGTGACCGAGGTCGCGCTGCCCTTCCTCGGCGGTGAGCCGTACGAAGGTGAACACGACCCCTACACCGTGGTGTTCGCCGCCCAGCCCTCGGTCCCGGAGAGCCGCAAGGACCGTGCCTACCTGCTCGACCGGCTGATCCAGCACGCCCGCCGGCACCCCGAGCGGGAGGTGCTGCTCAAGCTGCGCTCCAAGCCCGGCGAGCACACCACCCACATCGAGGAACTGCCGTACCAGAAGCTGGTCCAGGGCAAGGACGTGCCCGCCAACTTCCGCCTCGTCTACGGCCACATGGGCGAGGTGCTCGACCGCACCGACCTCCTGGTCACGATGAGCTCGACGGCCGCCCTGGAGTCCCTGCACCGCCGGATCCCCACCGTGGTCCTCACCGACCTCGGCATCCGCGAGGCGCTCGGCAACCACCACTTCGTCGGCTCCGGCTGCCTCGCCTCCTGGGACCAGCTCGACGCCGGACACCGCCCGGCGCCCGACGCCGAGTGGGTCTCCCGGCAGGGCGTCGCCGCCGACGGAAGCTACGCCACCGCCTTCGACGCGGCCCGCGAACGCATCGCGAAGCTGCTGGCACGGCCCGGCGGGCTGCCGCCCCTGAACCCGTACTACACACCCGAGACCGCGTCCGGTTACCTGCCCGGCATCCTGGCCCGCCACCACCTCGGCCCCGACGGCGTCCCGCTCCCGGGCGCGCCCGCCGCCGACCGGGCCCCGGGCCCCGTCCGCCAGATCGTGCGCCGGGCCGCCCGCGGCGCCTACCGCCACGGCGTCCAGCGGGTGGCTCCCGTGATCCGACGAATGGGAGAGCTGTGAGCGACCGGATCCCCCGCCAAGCGTCAGTTGCCGAAGGAACAGAGCCGATGTCCCACCCCGAAGCGGCCGTAGTGCCCCGCGTCCTCGCCGTGATCCCCGCCCGGGGCGGCTCCAAGGGCGTGCCCGCGAAGAACCTCGCCCCGGTCGGCGGCGTCCCACTGGTCGCCCGCGCGGTCCGCGAGTGCGTCGCCTCCCGCCTGGTCACCGACGTGGTCGTCTCCACCGACGACCAGGCGATCGCCGCCGCCGCCCGCTCGGCCGGCGCCGAGGTCGTGCTGCGCCCCGCCGCCATCGCCGGTGACACCGCCACCTCCGAGGCCGCCGTCCTGCATGCCATGGACGCCCACGAGGCGCTGCACGGCGCCTCGGTCGACGTGGTCCTCCTCGTGCAGTGCACCAGCCCGTTCATTGTCCGCGAGGACCTCGACGGGGTGGCCGCCGCCGTCGTCGAGAACGGCGCCGACACCGCCCTGACCGTGGCCACCTTCCATGGTTTCGTCTGGCGCGACGAGGTGCACGCCCCGGTGCCGGTGGGCGCCGACCAGGCCTCGGCCAGTGGCGGCTTCGGGGTCAACCACGACAAGTCGTTCCGCCCGCGCCGGCAGGACCGACCCCAGGACTTCCTGGAGACCGGCGCCGCCTACGCGATGCGCGCCGACGGCTTCCGCGAGCACCAGCACCGCTTCTTCGGCCACACCGAGCTGGTGCGCACCGACCCCGCGCGCGTGCTGGAGATCGACGACCCGCACGACCTCGCGCGCGCCCGCGCCCTGGCCCCGCTCTTCGACGCGGACCGCCCCGGCGCGCTGCCGACCGCCGACGACGTCGACGCGGTCGTACTGGACTTCGACGGCACCCAGACCGACGACCGGGTGCTGATCGACGCCGATGGAAAGGAGTTCGTCTCCGTGCACCGCGGCGACGGGCTCGGCATCGCCGCCCTGCGAAAGAGCGGGCTGAAGATGCTGATCCTCTCCACGGAGCAGAACCCGGTCGTCGCCGCCCGTGCCCGGAAGCTGAAGATCCCGGTCCTGCACGGCATCGACCGCAAGGACCTCGCACTCAAGCAGTGGTGCGAGGAGCAGGGCATCGCTCCCGAGCGCGTGCTCTACGTCGGAAACGACGTCAATGACCTCCCGTGCTTCGCCGTAGCCGGCTGGCCCGTGGCGGTCGCGAGCGCCCACGACGTCGTACGCGGCGCCGCACGCGCGGTCACCACCCTGCCCGGTGGCGACGGCGCGATCCGAGAGATCGCCAGCTGGATCCTCGGCCCCTCTCTCGATTCCCTCCCGAAGTAAGGACACCCCACAGTCATGAGCAACTCCCGCCTGCGCCAGTTCGGTTCCCGTGAGGTCGGTCCCGGCAAGCCCGTCTACATCTGCGGCGAGATCGGCATCAACCACAACGGTGAGCTGGAGAACGCCTTCAAGCTGATCGACGTCGCCGCCGAGGCCGGCTGTGACGCCGTCAAGTTCCAGAAGCGCACCCCGGAGATCTGCACCCCGCGCGACCAGTGGGACATCGAGCGCGACACCCCCTGGGGCCGCATGACCTACATCGACTACCGCCACCGCGTGGAGTTCGGTGAGGACGAGTACCGTCAGATCGACGAGTACTGCAGGACCAGGGGCATCGACTGGTTCGCCTCCCCGTGGGACACCGAGGCCGTCGCCTTCCTGGAGAAGTTCGACGTCCCCGCCCACAAGGTGGCCTCCGCCTCCCTCACGGACGACGAGCTGCTGAAGGCGCTGCGCGCCACCGGCCGCGCGATCATCCTCTCCACGGGCATGTCGACGCCGAAGCAGATCCGCCACGCGGTCGAGGTCCTGGGCTCCGAGAACATCCTCATCTGCCACGCCACCTCGACCTACCCGGCCAAGGCCGAGGAGCTGAACCTCCGCGTGATCAACACGCTGGAGAAGGAGTACCCGAACGTGCCGATCGGCTACTCCGGCCACGAGACCGGTCTGCAGACCACCCTCGCCGCCGTCGCCCTCGGCGCCACCTTCGTCGAGCGTCACATCACCCTCGACCGCGCCATGTGGGGCTCCGACCAGGCGGCCTCCGTGGAGCCGCAGGGCCTTCAGCGCCTGGTCCGCGACATCCGCATCATCTCCGAGTCCCTCGGCGACGGCGTCAAGAAGGTCTACGACTCCGAGCTCGGCCCGATGAAGAAGCTGCGCCGCGTCAGCGGCGTCGTCGCCGAGGCGGAGATCGCCGCGGCCGCCGGCGAGCCGGTCCAGGTCTGAGTCCGAGCCTGATTGATGTGTTACGACGACGGGACGGTCGTACGTCGATGAGCCCCCGCGCCGGGAAGCCCGGCCCCCACACCCTCGCCTTCGTCGAGAGTCCGGTGCAGCTGCTGAACGTGCTGGAGTGGGCGCACGTCCACGCCGTGAGCGGCTCGGCGGAGCCGCTGCCGACCGTACCCAGCCAGGTACGGCGCCCGGCACCCGGCATATCTGCACCCGGCGCGGAACTCACGATCGTCGTCCTGTCCCCGACGGACCCCATGACCCGGGGCCAGCTGCGCCGCATGGCGGACCTGGCCCGGGACGAGGGACACCGGGTCCGCTGGGAGGAAGCACGGGGCGGCACCGCCGCCCCCTTCCAGACGATCGGCGGCCTGGCGGGCTCGCTCCGCCGGGCCGACCGCGTCGTCATGGGAGACCCGTTCTCCCGCTACGTCCAACTGCTCCTCACCATCACCCGCGCCCGCGACCTGGTCGTGGTCGACGACGGCACGGCCACGATGGAGTTCGTCGCCCAGCTGGCGCGCGGCGAACGCCTGGTCCGCTGGCACCGCAAGGGCGGCCGGCCCGGCGCCCGGGACCTGCTCTTCGCGCCGGTCTCCTCCTCCGCCCGCCGCCGCCTCACCCCGAGCGCCCAGCGCCGGGTGGAGGTCTTTTCCTCCATGCCGATGACGGAGACGCCGACCGGGGTGACGGTCACCGCGAACGACTTCGGCTGGACCCGGGCCCGCTTCGGGCCGCCGCGCATCACCAAGGGCGCCGACATGGTCGGCACCTCCCTGGTGGAGACGGGCGTCGTCGACGGCGACCGCTACCTGGAGGCCGTCCAGACCCTGGCCAAGGCGCACGGCGCGACCCGCTACTTCGCGCACCGCCGCGAGAGCACCGAGAAACTCCACCGCCTGGCCGCCGAGACGGGCCTGGAGATAGTCCGCCCGGACCTCCCGCTGGAACTCATCGCCCGCCGCGGCCCCATCGGCCGGACCATCCTCAGCTTCCCCTCGACGGTCGTGCACACCCTGCCCCTCGCCCTGGTCGGCACGGGCGTCCGCGTCGCCGTCTGCGACATCGACCCGACGTGGCTGACCCAGAACGCGTCGCCCAGGGCCCAGGGCTTCCTCTCCGGCGTCACCGGAACGGCGAAGGACGTCCACCGCCTGGCAGCGGTGACGAGCCCGGCCCAGCCCCTCCTCACGCCACCCTGATCACGGCCTTGCCGCGGGCGTGCCCCTGCTCCGGGTGCCGGACGCCCGCGGCCGTGCCGGCCGGTCCGTCCGCAACCGCGGGGGAGGACCGGCCGCGGCGCTCCGCAGCAGCGGGCCGGGGCGGGCGTTCAACGCGCAGTGGAAGTGACCTGACCCCGGCTGTGCGGGCGTCGTACCCGTGAGCGAGTCCCGCCCGCGTCCTTCAGGGCCTCGACGAAGGAGACGAAGGACGCGGGCGGAAAGGTGAGGGTGCCGGCGGTGGGGTCCTTGGAGTCGCGGACGGATATGCGGGTGGGGGAGTTCGCTATCTCTACGCAGGAGTCGCCGTCGCCGGGTCCGGAGTACGACGACTTCCGCCAGGTGTCCATGGGGGTGCCTCACAGCTCTTTCGTCAGCTTGCGGATGAAGTCACGTGAGCGCTCGGGGGCGAGCGACGCGGCCTCCACCTTATGAAAGAGCGTTCGAAAGGCGCCCAGCTGAGCCTCGGAATCGATGAAGGCGGCGCCGTGCGGGCCGTCGCGCACGACGGTGTCCAGCTTCGGCACGGCGCCTCCCGCGTAGGTCATGGCGCTCGCGGCGCTGGTGAACCCCTCCAAGCGGAAGGGGATGACGCGGACGGTGACGTGTTTCGCCTCCGACGACTCCACGACATGGGCAAGTTGAGTCCGTGCGGTCTTGCGGTCGCTGACCATGATGCGCAGCGCGGCTTCGTGGATGACCGCCTCGTACGGGGTGTGCGCCAGGGTTGCCGCACGACGCATCCGATGCCGGACCCGCAAATCGATCTCCTCGACCGGGAGTTCCGGAACGCGGTCGGAGAAGACGGCACGCGCGTAGTCGGCTGTCTGAAGGGGACCGGGGATGAACAGGAACTGGACCTCCTGCAGGAACGTGGCGTGGTGCTCAAGCTCGGCGAGGTTGAGGAACGGTGTCGGCAGCAGTCCCCGGTACTCCTCCCACCAGCCCTTGGTGCGGTCGGTCGCCATGGTCACCAGGGCGTCGATCAACTCGGCGTCCGTGCAGGAGTAGTTCGTCGCGAGGCGGCGTAGCCGCTTCTCGCTCACGCCCGCGATGCCGGACTCGATCTGGCTGATGACCGGAGCGGTGACCCCGAGCAGAGCTGCTGCCTCCCGTGCCGTGAGCCCTGCCGCGTCTCGGAGCCTGCGCAGCTCGACCGCCAGTCGCAACTGGCGCGCTGTCGGTTCGCTCCTCAGTGCCATCGACTGCCCTCCCAAAGCGCTTGAGCGCGTGGCTCGTTCGGCGTCACTTTACGGGAGCGGCTTGCGATGCATAAACAATTAGCCCTACCGTCGGTGACGCAATGCACACGCTGCGGAAGTGCACCGCATCGTTCTCGTGCGGCGATGCCACCGTGCGTGAAATCCCCTTCAGCCGAGCGGAGTTGATGACGCATGTCCGAAGCCTGGGACTACACGCTCTCCATCCCCAACGATCTGAGAGCGGTGACGATCTGCCGTCGCACCCTGCGTCTGGTCCTGACGATGCACGGGTTGATCGGCCTCGCCGACACTGCGGAGCTGCTTGCCGCGGAGTTGGTCTCCAATGCCGTACGGCACACGAAGGGGCCGGCCGCGCTGAGGGTGCGGCGTTCCCCGGAGGGCGTCGTGTGGATCGGGGCGTGGGATGCGGATCCCGTGCCTCCCGAGCCGCCGCGGTCGTTGGGAGTGGTGACGGAGTTCGACGAGGCGGGGCGGGGGCTGGGGCTGGTGGTGGCGTGTGCGGACTGCTGGGGCTGGCAGCCGTCGTCCCGGTTCGGGGAGCGCGGCAAGTACGTGTGGTGCACCTTGGGGGTGGCGTGATGGTGGGGTCGACGCATGAGGCGTTGCACCGGATCTTCCAGAAGGATCCGACGTTGCTGACGAAGGCGTTACAGCGGGTGCTGGAGGTCCCGTTTCCGGAGCCGCGGGAGATCGCGGCGATGAACGTGGACCTGACGGAGATCGAGCCGGTCGAGCGCCGGGTGGACACGTTGCTGCGGGCGGAGACGGACGAGGGGACGTACCTCCTGGCCGTCGAGTCGCAGGGGAAGCCGGACGAGCGGAAGCGGGGGAGCTGGCCGTATTACCTGGCCTTCCTGTACGAGAAGTACCGGTGCGAGCCGGTACTGATCGTGACGACGCAGAGCAGTGCGACGGCGAAGTGGGCGGCGCAGCCGATCCAGCTCGGCTTGCGAGGGCGGGAGTCGCTGACGGTGCGGCCGCTGGTGCTGGGGCCGGACAACGTTCCGTTGATCGCGGATGAGCGGGAGGCGGTACGGGACGTACCCCTTGCGGTGCTTTCGGCCATGACACATGGGCGGGGCAGGCAGGCCCCGGCCATACTGGAATCGCTGGCAGCCGCCCTGAAGACCATCGACCGCGACAGTGCCGCGGTCTTCGTGCAGTTCGTCGATTCATGCCTGGTCGATCCCCAGGCGAAGCAGATGTGGAGGGACCTGATGACGGCGATCCAGTACTTCTGGCGGCACCCGCTGGCGGAGCAGGTGCGCGAGGAAGGCCGGGAGCAGGGGCGGATTCAGGAGCGTGCCGAGATGGTGCTGCGGGTTCTGGAATGGCGTGGTGTCCCGGTGAGCGACCCGGTGCGTGAGCGGGTGAACGCCTGTGCCGATCTCGACCAGCTCGACATCTGGGCTCAGCGTGCGGTGCACGTCACCGACGCCGCGGAGCTGTTCGTTGAGGAGTGAACGTCCGTGCCGCCCTCGGGCTGTGGCAGGTGTCCGTCGGCCAGGCCTGGGAAGTCGGGGGTAAACAGCCTGCCTGGGCAGGGGCGTGGTGTGGATGGAGGGTGGCCTCAGGTGCGTACCGTCGGAGTGGAGGAAGAGCTTCTGCTCGTCGACCCGGGGACGGGTGAGCCGCAGGCATCGGCCGCGGCCGTGCTGGCGCGGGCCTCGTTGGCCGATCCGGCACAGGACGTGTTCGAGAAGGAGCTCTACGGGCAGATGCTGGAGTTCGCCACCCATCCGCAGTCGGACATGGCGGAGCTGGGCGAGGAGATCGTCCGGTGTCGCAAGGAGGCCGCCCGGCTCGCCGGGGAGCTCGGGTCGGCCGTGGTCGCGCTCGCCACCTCGCCGCTGCCGGTCAGCCCCTCCGTCAGCGTGAACCGGCGCTACCAGTGGATGGCCGAGCACTACGGCATCGCCACCCGGGAGCAGCTGGTGTGCGGGTGCCATGTGCACGTTGCCGTGGAGTCCGAGGACGAGGGGGTCGGGGTCCTGGACCGGATCCGGCCCTGGCTGCCGGTGCTCACCGCGATCAGCGCCAACTCCCCCTTCTGGCAGGGCAACGAAACCGGCTATGCCAGTTACCGCAGCCGGGTGTGGACGCGCTGGCCGTCCGCCGGTCCGACGGAGCTGTTCGGCACTCCCGAGCGCTACCACCGGCTGGTGGCGGACATGGTGGACACCGGCGTCATCCTGGACGAGGGGATGGCCTACTTCGACGCCCGGCTGGCCCGGCGCTATCCGACCGTGGAGATCCGGGTCGCGGACGTCTGCCTGCGCGCGGGGACCGCCGTCCTCGTGGCCACCCTCGCCCGCGCGCTGGTGGAGACGGCCGCCCGGGAGTGGCGGGCCGGGCGGGAGCCGGTCGACCACGGGGTGGCGCTGCACCGGCTGGCCGCCTGGCGGGCCGCGAGGTCGGGACTCGACGGGGAGCTGCTGGATCCCGGCACCCTGCGTCCCCGGGCGGCGAACGCCGTGCTGGAGTCACTGCTCGCGCACACCCGGGACGCGCTCGTCGGCAGTGGTGACCTCGCGGCCGTGGAGGAGGCCGTGGAGCGGCTGCTGGAGCGCGGCAACGGGGCGGACGAGCAGCGGGCGCTGCTGGCGGAGACCGGCAGCCTGCGGGACGTCGTCACGGAGTGTGTGCGCCGCACCCAGGAGTGACGCCCGGTCCTGGTTCCGGTCCCGCACCCCGGCTCAGCCCGGCTTGCGGGCCAGGACGAACGCCCGCGGCCACTTCTCCGACCCCACCGGCTCCCGGATCAGGGTCGCCGCCACCTCCAGGCCCGCCTTGGCGAGCATGTCGCCCACCGCGTACGCCGGACGCCAGTAGTAGCGCAGGTCGATCTCGTGGCCGAAGCGCTCGGTGAGGTGGAGGCCGGGCGAGTCGCCCTTCTGGAAGGCCAGCAGGACGTGGCCGCCGGGGACCAGGACGCGGTGGAAGCCGGCGAAGGTCGCCGGGAGGTGGTCGTCGGGGATGTGGATGATCGAGTAGAGGGCGAGGATGCCGCCGAGGGTCTCGTCGGGCAGGTCCAGGGAGGTCATGGAGCCCAGGTGGTAGCGGACGGCGGGGTGGGCCTCGCGGGCCAGCGCGACCATGGCGGGGGAGAGGTCGATGCCGAAGGCCTGGACACCCAGGTCGTTCAGGTGGGCCGTGACGGCGCCGGGGCCGCTGCCCAGGTCGGCCACGGGGGCGCTGCCGTTCGCCTTCACCAGCGTGGCGAAGGCGGCGATCATCGACATGTCCACCGGCCGTTCGGGGAGGCCGGGGAAGGCGGCACGGTAGTCCTTGGCGAACGCGTCGTAGGACGTACGGGTGGTTTCTATGAAGTCGGGTGTCTCCGATTCCGTCACGGTCGCGCACGCTACCGGGCGGGCGCGGCCCGCGTGGCGAAGTCCCGGTTGCGGCTCGGTCCCGTTTCGGTGGGTGGACAGGACGGGCGTGATCGTCGCCAGGCGTGGTATCCGTGGATGAGGAAACATATGTGTTACCCAGCCACGTCCGAGGTCATGCGTCCGCGGTCAGATTTTCTTCCCCTAACGGGCTGAACTTTTGTTGATCTCGGGGCAGTTGACCCATCGGGCGTCCTACCCTTCAGAGGGTGAACCAATTGATGTCCCAAGAGACCGAGGCCGACCTTCCAGGGGATGTGCTCCCCGGCGTGCTCAGCGAGGAACTGCATGCCGAACTCGTCGCCTTCCGCCGCGACCTGCACATGCACCCCGAACTGGGCAATCAGGAGTTCCGCACCACGGCCGCCATCAAGGAACGGCTGGAAAAGGCCGGTCTGCGGCCGCGGGTCCTCCCGTCGGGGACCGGCCTCGTCTGTGACATCGGGCCGGTCGGGGACGGGCTCCCGGTGCTCGCCCTGCGCGCCGACATCGACGCCCTGCCCATCCCGGACATGAAGACCGAGTGCGCCTACCGGTCCACCGTGCCGGACCGGGCGCACGCCTGCGGGCACGACGTGCACACGACCGTGGTGCTGGGCGCCGGACTGGTTCTCGCCGAGCTGCACGAGCGGGGGCAGCTGCCGCGGCCCGTGCGGCTGCTCTTCCAGCCCGCGGAGGAGGTGCTGCCCGGCGGCGCCGCCGACGCCATCGAGGCCGGGGTGCTGGACGGGGTGGGCCGGATCATCGCCGTGCACTGCGACCCCCGGGTCGACGTGGGGCGGATCGGACTCAGGACCGGGGCCATCACCAGCGCCTGCGACCGGATCGAGGTGGCCCTGGACGGCCCCGGCGGGCACACCGCCCGGCCGCACCTGACGACCGACCTGGTCACCGCCGCCGCCCGGGTCGCCGTCGACGTGCCGGCGCTCATCGGGCGGCGCGTGGACAGCCGCAGCGGGCTCGCCGTGACCTGGGGCCGGATCGAGTGCGGGCACGCGCCGAACGTGATCCCGCAGCACGCCGAGCTGTCCGGGACGGTGCGCTGCCTGGACCTGGAGGCCTGGCGGCAGGCCCCGGACGTGGTGCACGCGGCGATCGACGAGGTCGCCACCATGCACCGGGCCAAGTCCGAGATCAACTACGTCCGCGGGGTGCCGCCGGTCGTCAACGACCCGGTGATCACCGAACTGCTGCGGGACGCGATGACCGCCCGGCGCGGCACCGAATCCATCGAGACCACCGAGCAGAGCCTCGGCGGCGAGGACTTCTCCTGGTACCTGGAGCACGTCCCGGGCGCGCTGGCGCGGCTCGGGGTGCGCACGCCAGGCGAGCGCACCGCGCGCGACCTGCACCAGGGTGACTTCGACGCCGACGAGCGGGCCATCACCGTCGGGGTGGAGCTGTTCACGGCCGCCGCCCTGATCGACGCGACCATGTAGTCGTACCGAACGACGGTCCGCTCGGCAGCCTGGAGAAACGGTCAGCTTCCGGCCCGGCGCACGCGACGCGTGCGGGCCGGTCGCGCACGCGAGTGACACAGGTCCCGCAGGGGGCGAAGAGGTGCCCGTTCGGTACCCCTTCGCCCCCTTGTGTCACCCCGTCGTAACCGTTGGTCTCCGCTTGTAACCCGGAGTCGGCACGGTTCGATAACGGCCCGGAGAAACCCCGTTCCCCTCCCCTTCTACGCGCGTTACTGTGCGCCGAAATCGCCACCGAGGGTGGACGGTTGGGGAAGCGGGCCGGGGACGGTGCCGTGGGGACGAAGGGTGCTTGCTGTGCGTACTATCTCGGGTCGTAGGACTCGGTTCTCCCAAGCTGCGGTGACCGTTGCCGTCATCGCCCTCGCGGCCGCCGGGTGCGGCAAATCCAGCTCGGACACCGGTGCGACCAGCACCAACTCGTCCGGCAAGTACAACGGCAAGGGCATCGGCCTCGCCTACGACATCGGCGGCAAGGGCGACCAGTCCTTCAACGACGCCGCGTACGCCGGCTTCCAGAAGGCCGAGAAGGAGTTCGGCATCGGCGGCCGGGACATCGAGCCGCAGGACGGCGAGTCCGACGCCGACAAGGTGCAGCGCCTCGACACGCTCGCCAAGGCCGGTTACAACCCGATCATCGGGGTCGGCTACTCCTACGCGCCCGCCGTCAAGGAGGTCGCGGCCAAGTACCCCAAGATCACCTTCGGCATCATCGACGACAACGAGGTGACGGCCAGCAACGTCGTCGACATGGTCTTCGCGGCCGAGCAGTCCTCGTACCTGGCCGGTGTCGCCGCCGCCTCCGCGACCAAGAAGAACCACATCGGGTTCATCGGCGGCGTGGACATCC
Source organism: Streptomyces sp. NPDC051987 (assembly GCF_040680735.1). Classification (NCBI taxonomy): domain Bacteria; kingdom Bacillati; phylum Actinomycetota; class Actinomycetes; order Kitasatosporales; family Streptomycetaceae; genus Streptomyces; species Streptomyces sp. NPDC051987. Next base: position 26,434 of record NZ_JBFAXI010000048.1, read on the forward strand.
CGCTGATCCACACCTTCGAGGCCGGGTTCGACCAGGGCGCCAAGTCCGTCAACCCGAAGATCAAGATCGAGTCGCAGTACCTGACCCAGACGGCTCAGGAGGGTGGCTTCTCCAGCCCCGACAAGGGCAAGGCCGCGGCGCAGGGCCAGATCGACGCCGGCGCCGACGTCATCTACCACGCGGCCGGCCTCTCCGGCCAGGGCGTGATCGAGGCCGCCGCCACCGCCAAGGTGTGGGCGATCGGCGTCGACTCCGACCAGTACAGCCAGAGCGCCCTCGCCAAGTACAAGGACTACATCCTCGGCTCGGCCCTGAAGAACGTCGGCGGCGCCGTGTACGACCTGGTGAAGTCGGTCTACGACGGCAAGCCGGAGAGCGGTGTCGTCCAGGGCACCCTCAAGACCGGCGGCGTGGGCTTCGCGGACACCAACCCGAAGTACAAGGCCATGACGAAGGTCGTCGCCGCCGTGGAGAAGGCCAAGCAGGAGATCATCGACGGCAAGGTCACCGTCAACACGAAGTAATGCGACATATATAAAGCGCCGGGTGAGCGGTCGTACCCACGGGTACGGCCGCTCACGGTGCCGTCGCGGGTCCGCACGCCCCTTGCCTGCCGCAAGGGGCGCAATGCTGTCCGTCACCTTGGCCGTGACTGTGGCCACAGCTAGATAACGGACCGGACATTGGGGGTTTTCCGTCTGGTCTACGCGCGTTACGCTGCCGCGGAACCAGCGCCTGGTTTGGGCGCTTGCACGAAGGAGTCTCGTTCCATGCGCCGGGTGTCCCGAATCGCCGTTGCGGGCGTTGCAACCGCAGCCCTTGCTGTCACCGTCTCAGCGTGCGGCAGCTCGTCCAGCTCGTCCACTGGCAAGAGTGGCGCGTCCAAGGGGGTCGGCCTCGCGTACGACGTCGGCGGCAAGGGCGACCAGTCCTTCAACGACGCCGCGTACGCCGGCTTCCAGAAGGCCAACCAGGAGTTCGGCGTCACCGGCCGCGACATCGAGCCGCAGGACGGCGAGTCGGACGCGGACAAGGTCCAGCGGCTGGAGACCCTGGCCAAGTCCGGCTACAACCCCGTGATCGGCGTCGGCTTCGCCTACGCGCCCGCGGTCAAGGAAGCCGCCGCGAAGTTCCCGAAGGTCACCTTCGGCATCATTGACGACAACCAGGACCAGGCGAGCAACATCGCCGACATGGTCTTCCACGAGGAGCAGTCCTCGTACCTGGCCGGTGTCACCGCCGCGCTGACCACCAAGTCGAACACCGTCGGCTTCATCGGCGGCGTGGACGTCCCGCTGATCCACAAGTTCGAGGCGGGCTTCGAGCAGGGCGTCAAGGACACCAAGAAGAACGTCACGGTCAAGGCCCAGTACCTGACCCAGACGGCTCAGGAGGGCGGTTTCTCCAGCCCCGACAAGGGTGAGGCTGCCGCCGAGGGCCAGATCGGCGGCGGCGCCGATGTGGTCTACGCCGCCGCCGGCCTCTCCGGCCAGGGCGTCATCAAGGCCGCCGCCGCGCACAAGGTGTGGGCGATCGGTGTCGACTCCGACCAGTACAACCAGGCCGCGCTGTCGAAGTACAAGAACTACATCCTGACCTCGGCCCTGAAGAACGTCGAGGGCGCGGTGTACGACCTCGCCAAGTCGGTCATCAAGGACAAGAAGCCGCTGTCCGGCGAGATCCGCGGGTCCCTGAACAACGGCGGTGTCGGTCTGGCCGACTCCAACCCGGTGTTCAAGAACAACGCCAAGCTGCAGGCCGCGCTCAAGAAGGCCGAGGCGGGCATCAAGGACGGCTCCATCACGGTCAAGACCTCCTGACCCAGGAGTCATGACCGTGCCGTAGGCATGGTCAAAGACGCGCCTTAATGGCAGCGTTACGGCCACGGAACGGGGTGCGGGAAGGATGTCCTTCCCGTGCCCCTGCCGTAGCACCGGCACTCCGGGGTTCCGGGCGCGAGTCCGGATGATCGGCCGCCGGTTCCGGGCTTCGGACCGGGGGAGGGCGGTGGCCCCGGGCGCGAGTCCGGAGCGTAGGTCAGCGGTCCGGGAAGCCGGACGGTGGTCCGGGCGCGGGGCCGGGAGACCGGTCTGGGGTCCGGGGCGCCGGTCGGGGTTCCGGGCCCGGGGGCGGGGATCCGGGGCGGGAGCCCTGGCGGCGTCCGAGAGTCGGTCAGGAATCTCGGGCGAGCGTCGGGGCGGCCGGTCGGTGACCCGGGGGCGGGGGCCGGGAGATCCTTGGGAGATCCCGGAACAGCGGCAGGGACAACCCTCGTCCGCGCGGCAGAATGCTCGGAACGGATCGAGAGTCGAAAAAGCTCGGTCAGGTCCGGGCACTATTTAAAGCAGGGGCGCTACGCGCGTAGAGCGACCCCTTTCCCGAGGAGAGTGCGCCATCGACGCGTCCAGCAGCCCTCCGCTCACCGCAGAGACGACAGCCGCGGTCGAGCTGGCGGGGATCACCAAGCGATTCCCGGGTGTCGTAGCCAACCACGACATCCACCTGTCCGTCCGCAAGGGCACCGTGCATGCCCTGGTCGGCGAGAACGGGGCCGGCAAGTCGACCCTGATGAAGATCCTCTACGGCATGCAGAAGCCGGACGAGGGCACCATCGCGATCGACGGCGAGCAGGTCTCCTTCTCGTCCCCGGCCGACGCCATCGCGCGCGGCATCGGCATGGTCCACCAGCACTTCATGCTCGCCGACAACCTGACGGTCCTGGAGAACGTCGTGCTCGGCAGCGAGAAGCTGTACGGCATCGGCGGCAACGCCCGGAAGAAGATCCGCGAGATCTCCGACCGGTACGGCCTCGGCGTCCGCCCGGACGCCCTGGTCGAGGACCTCGGCGTCGCCGACCGGCAGCGCGTGGAGATCCTCAAGGTCCTCTTCCGCGGTGCCAGGACCCTGATCCTCGACGAGCCCACCGCCGTCCTCGTCCCGCAGGAGGTCGACGCGCTCTTCGACAACCTGCGCGAGCTGAAGTCGGAGGGCCTCTCGGTCATCTTCATCTCCCACAAGCTCGGTGAGGTGCTGTCCGTCGCCGACGACATCACCGTCATCCGGCGCGGCACGACGGTCGGTACCGCGATCCCGTCGCAGACCACGCCCCGCCAGCTCGCCGAGCTGATGGTCGGCAGCGAACTGCCCACCCCGGAGACCGCTGAGTCCACCGTCACCGACCAGGCCGTCGTCACGGTGCGCAACCTCACCGTCTACGCCAGCGGCGCCTCCCTCGGCGAGGTCGGCGCCCAGCCCGAGACCGCCACGGCCGGCTCCGCCGGCGCCGCCGCGCGCGGCGACGTCCTCGACGAGGCCACCACCCCCGGCGCCGCCAAGCGCGTCCTCGACGACGTCTCCTTCACCATCCACGCCGGCGAGGTCATGGGCATCGCCGGTGTCGAGGGCAACGGCCAGACCGAGCTGATCGACGCGCTCATCGGCACCCGGCACGCCGACTCCGGCACCATCGAGTTCCTCGGCGAGGACATCACCGGCTGGCAGACCCGCAAGCGGCGCGAGTCCGGCGTCGGCTACATCCCCGAGGACCGCCACCGCCAGGGCCTGCTCCTGGAGTCCCCGCTCTGGGAGAACCGGATCCTCGGCCACGTCACCGAGAAGCCCAACGCGAAGGGCTTCTGGCTGGACATCAAGGGCGCCCAGGCCGACACCCGCCGGATCGTCGAGGAGTACGACGTCCGTACCCCCGGCATCGACGTCACCGCCGCCTCCCTCTCCGGCGGCAACCAGCAGAAGCTGATCGTCGGCCGCGAGATGAGCCACAACCCGAAGTTCCTGATCGCCGCCCACCCCACCCGCGGTGTGGACGTCGGCGCCCAGGCGCAGATCTGGGACCGCATCCGGGAGGCCCGCCGCGAGGGCCTGGCCGTGCTGCTGATCTCCGCCGACCTGGACGAGCTGATCGGCCTGTCGGACACCCTGCGGGTGATCTTCGACGGAAGGCTGGTCGCGGACGCCGACCCGGCCACCATCACCCCGGAGGAGCTGGGCTCCGCCATGACGGGTGCCGCGACCGGCCACCTGGAACACGTAGACACCGCCTCAGCAGGAAACGAAGGCGCCGCCGGTCCGGAGGACGAGGCCCGATGAAGAAGTTCGACAAGGAGCGGGTGCTCCTCGCGCTGGCCGGCCCGGTCATCGCGCTCGTCCTGGCGATCGCCCTGACCTCGGTCGTGCTGCTCGCCTCGAACCGCAACCCGTTCGAGCCGTACGTGCTGATGCTCCAGCAGCTGCCGTACTCGGACATCCAGGTCCTGATCATCAACCAGGCGGCGATGTACTACATCGCGGCCATCGCGGTCGCCCTCGGCTTCCGCATGAACCTGTTCAACATCGGCGTCGACGGCCAGTACCGCCTCGCCGCCGTGATGACGGCCGTGGTCGGCGCCAACGTCGGCCTGCCCGCCTTCCTGCAGATCCCGATGCTGCTCCTGGTCGCCATGCTCACCGGCGCCTTCTGGGCCGGTATCGCGGGCGTCCTCAAGGTCACCCGAGGGGTCAGCGAGGTCGTCGCCACGATCATGCTGAACGCCATCGCCACCAGCGTCATCGGCTACGTCACCCTCTCGAACGTGTGGGGTGTCCAGGTCGGCAACAACATGACGACCGGCGTGATGAAGAAGTCCGGCTGGTTCCCCGGCATCAACCTGGGCTCCGACGTCGGCGAGATCTACGGCATGGTCTTCGTCGCCATCGCCCTCGGCATCGGCTACTGGATCGTCCTCAACCGCACCCGCTTCGGCTTCGACCTGCGCGCCACCGGCGCCTCCGAGTCCGCCGCGGCCGCCTCCGGCGTCGACGCCAAGCGCATGGTCCTCGTCTCCATGTTGATCTCCGGCGCCGTCTCCGGCCTCGCGGGCCTCCCGCTGCTGCTCGGCGACTCCCACACCTACAGCCTCGACTTCCCGGCCGGCCTCGGCTTCACCGCCATCGGCATCGCCCTGCTCGGCCGCAACAACCCCGGCGGCATCGCCTTCGCCGCCCTGCTCTGGGCCTTCCTCGACAAGGCCTCGCCCGCCCTCGACTACGCGACCCCCGTGGCGTACGAGAAGGAGATCGCCACGATCATGCAGGGCCTGATCGTCTTCTCCGTGGTCATCTCCTACGAAGCCGTGCGGCAGTGGGGTCTGCGCCGCCAGCAGCGCCAGGTCGGCGCGGAGCTCGCCGCGGCCGCCGCCCAGAACACCAAGAAGGAGGTGGCGGCCTGATGTCCACCGCGACCATCGCCAAGCCGCAGGCGACCCAGCCCGGCAAGGGCGGCCGCCGAATGTCGCTCCCGGTACTCCTGCTGGTCATCGCCGGCGTACTGGTCCTCACCTCGGCCGTGCGCCTGATCACCGGCGCCGACGGCATCACCTCGACCGGCCAGATGTCCACCGCGCTGCGCCTCGCCGTCCCGATCGGCCTCGCCGGCCTCGGCGGTCTGTGGGCCGAGCGCGCGGGCGTCGTCAACATCGGCCTCGAAGGCATGATGATCCTCGGCACCTGGTTCGGCGCCTGGGCCGGCTACCAGTGGGGCCCCTGGGTCGGCGTCGTCTTCGGCATCCTCGGCGGCGCGCTCGGCGCCCTGCTGCACGCCGTCGCCACCGTCACCTTCAACGTCAACCACATCGTCTCCGGTGTGGCCCTGAACATCCTCGCCCTGGGCGCCACCCGCTACCTCTCGAAGTTCACCTTCGAGAACGCCGAGGGCGGCTCCTCCAAGCAGTCCCCGCCGATCGACTCGCTCGGCACGTTCAGCGTCCCGGGCCTGTCGGACTGGCTGAACACGATCAACGAGAAGCACTGGTTCCTGGTCTCCGACATCGCGGGCCTGGTCGGCGGTCTGCTCACCGACCTGTCCCCGCTGACGGTCGTCGCGGCCGCCCTGGTCCCGGTCACCTGGTGGGTCCTGTGGCGCACCGCCTTCGGGCTCCGGCTGCGCTCCTGCGGCGAGAACCCGGTGGCGGCCGAGTCCCTCGGCGTCAACGTCTACAAGTACAAGTACATCGCGGTGATCATCAGCGGTGGTTTCGCGGGCCTGGGCGGCGCGTTCCTCTCGATCGTCGCCTCGAACGTCTACCTGGACGGCCAGACCGCCGGCCGCGGCTACATCGGTCTCGCCGCGATGATCTTCGGCAACTGGATGCCGGGCGGCCTCGCCCTCGGCGCGGGCCTGTTCGGCTACACCGACAGCCTCAACCTGCGCGGCGGCACGGTGAACGTCCACGCGCTGATCCTGCTGATCGCGATCCTGCTGGTGTTCGGCGCGGCCTACCTGGCCTGGCGCAAGAGGTACGTCCCGGCGGTGATCACCCTCGTGATCTCGGTCCTGATGTTCGTCTGGTACGCCTCCACCAACGAGGTCCCTCGTCAGCTGGTGACCGCGACCCCGTACATCGTCACCCTGCTGGTGCTCTCGCTGTCCGCGCAGTCCCTGCGGATGCCGAAGGCGGACGGACTGCCGTACCGGAAGGGCCAGGGCAAGTGACCGGCGCGGCGGCCGCCTTCGACTGGGAGACCCTGCGCGCGGAGGCGCGGGAGGCCATGTCCCACGCCTACGCGCCGTACTCCGGCTACCCGGTCGGGGCCGCCGCCCTGGTGGACGACGGCCGTACGGTCTCCGGCTGCAACGTGGAGAACGCGTCGTACGGCCTCGGCCTGTGCGCCGAGTGCGGACTGGTCTCCGCGCTCCAGCGCACGGGCGGCGGCCGCCTCACGCACTTCACCTGCGTGGACGGCACGGGCGGCCTGCTCGTCCCGTGCGGCCGCTGCCGCCAGCTGCTCTACGAGTTCGGCGGCCCGGAGCTCCTCCTGGACACCCCCGAGGGCGTCCTGCCCCTCTCCGAGATGCTGCCCCAGGCCTTCGGCCCGGCCCATCTCACCAAGTAACTCCCGTACGGCCCCTCCCCGCCCGTCGCCCGGAGGGGCCGTACGCTTCGCACCTCTTCGAAGGGAACGCCATGGCCACCATGGACGCCATCTCCGTCATCCGCACCAAGCGGGACCGCGGTGAACTCAGCGACGCGCAGATCGACTGGGTCATCGACGCGTACACCCGCGGCGAGGTCGCCGACGAGCAGATGTCGTCGCTCGCGATGGCCATCCTGCTGAACGGCATGAACCGCCGGGAGATCGCCCGCTGGACCGCCGCGATGATCGCGTCCGGCGAGCGCATGGACTTCTCCTCGCTGTCCCGCCCGACGGCCGACAAGCACTCCACGGGGGGCGTCGGCGACAAGATCACCCTCCCGCTCGCGCCCCTCGTCGCCGCCTGCGGCGCGGCCGTCCCCCAGCTCTCCGGCCGCGGTCTCGGCCACACCGGCGGCACCCTGGACAAGCTGGAGTCGATCCCCGGCTGGCGTGCCCTGCTCTCCAACGAGGAGATGCTGTCGGTGCTGGACTCGACCGGCGCGGTGATCTGCGCGGCGGGCGACGGCCTGGCCCCCGCCGACAAGAAGCTCTACGCCCTGCGCGACGTCACCGGCACGGTCGAGGCGATCCCGCTGATCGCGTCCTCCATCATGTCCAAGAAGATCGCCGAGGGCACCGGCTCCCTGGTCCTGGACGTGAAGGTCGGCACCGGCGCCTTCATGAAGACCGTCGAGGACGCCCGTGAGCTGGCCTCGACGATGGTGGGCCTCGGCACCGACCACGGCGTGAAGACGGTCGCCCTCCTCACCGACATGTCCACCCCGCTCGGCCTGACGGCCGGCAACGCCCTGGAGGTCCGCGAGTCGGTGGAGGTGCTGGCCGGCGGCGGTCCCGCCGACGTCGTCGAACTGACCCTCGCGCTCGCCCGCGAGATGCTCGACGCGGCCGGAGTGAAGGACGCCGACCCGGCGAAGGCGCTGGCCGACGGTTCGGCGATGGACGTCTGGCGCCGGATGATCGCGGCCCAGGGCGGCGACCCGGACGCGACGCTGCCGGTGGCGAAGGAGCAGCACGTGGTGAAGGCCGCCTCCTCGGGCGTCCTGACCCGCCTCGACGCCTACGGCATCGGCGTCGCCGCCTGGCGCCTCGGCGCGGGCCGGGCCCGCAAGGAGGACCCGGTGCAGGCGGGTGCCGGCGTCGAACTCCACGCCAAGCCCGGCGACACCGTCACCGCCGGCCAGCCCCTCCTCACCCTCCACACGGACACCCCGGAACGCTTCGAGTACGCGCTCCAGGCGGTCGAGGGTTCGTACGACATCGCGACGACCGGTACAGAGTTCACGGCGTCCCCCGTCGTACTGGAACGTATCGCCTGACCAGGGATCGTCACCGTGTCGCCCCGACCGTCCGAGGAACACAACGACACCGCGGAACGCGACACGGGCATGTTCCCCTCGGCCCGAGTGGGTCACCCCAGCAGCGCCGCCACCACCGACACCGCTGTGCGGCGACGCGGGGTGCACCGCGGTTGCCGATGAGTTGTCGGGCCGGGGCGGGTCTACCGGTCGTGGATGCCGTGACCCCCGCCGTGCTCGTGCTGTCGGGCCCCGTCGCCAGGGACGAGGTGCCGGGGCTCTGTGATGACGTGCGTGCGCTGCTGGTGGCCGGTGGGCCCGGGGTCGTCGTCTGCGACGTCGGCGGCCTCGGAACGCCGGGCCTCGCGGCCGTCGACCTGCTGGCGCGGCTGGAGCTGGCGGCACGGCGGGCCGGCGGGCGGATACGGCTCCGTGACCCCGACCCGGCCCTACGCTCCCTCCTCCGTTTCGTCGGGCTCCGCATCCAGGTGGAGGGGGAGGCCGAAGAGCGGGAACCACCGCTTGGTGTCGAGGAAGAAGTGGAACCCGGTCAGCCGGCCGTCTGAGATCTCCAGGACCTGCACGGACCAGGGGCTGAAGCCGCCGGTCTCCGGGTCGGGCTTGTACTGGGCGAACCCGGGCAGGCCGTTGACCTGGACCGGGAACAGCCGCGAGCCCTCGCAGGCGGAGCCGATGGTGGTCATGAAGCCGGTGATGTCGTCGTGGCCGGTGAGCCACAGGTCGAACGGCGGCATCGTCATGATGGCGTCCTCGTGGAGCAGCGCCGTCAGCGCCGTCATGTCGTAGCCCTCGAAGGCCGCGACATAGCGCTCCAGGAGCTTTCGCTGCTCCTCGTCGAGCGGGTCGGAGACCTCGGCCGCGGCGCCCGACTGCCGCTGCTCGGCCAGCGTGGCCCGAGCCCGCTGCAACGCGCTGTTGACCGAGGCGACGGTGGTGCCGAGCAGGTCGGCCACCTCGGTGGCCCGCCAGGCCAGCACCTCGCGCAGGATCAGCACCGCCCGCTGCTTGGGCGGCAGCTGCTGGAGCGCCGCCATGAAGGCCAGCCGGATCGACTCCTTGGCCACGGCCGCCTCCGCCGGGTCGTCCACGGTCGGCAGCACGCGCGCGTCGGGCACCGGCTCCAGCCAGGTGTTGTCGGGCCGGGGGGAGAGCGCCGCCTGGGCGAGCGGCGTCGACTCGCTGAGGTCCATCGGGCGGGCCCGCTTGCTGCCCGCGTCTAGCATGTCCAGGCAGACGTTCGTCGCGATCCGGTACAGCCACGACCGGAGGCTGGAGCGGCCCTCGAACCTGTCGTAGCTCCGCCAGGCCCGCACCAGGGTGTCCTGCACCGCGTCCTCGGCCTCGAACGACGAGCCGAGCATGCGGTAGCAGTAGCCGGTCAGCTCGGTCCGGTGCTTCTCCAGTGCGACGTCCAGCTCTGCCGTCGCCGTGCCGTCGGTCATCTTCCGTCCACCCACCCCTGTGGCCGTTCCTGTTCGCGCGACGTTGCGCTCCAGCACTTCGGAAGCTACCGCAGGGGACTGACAACGACGTCCGGAGTGGGGAAATGTGCAGGTGAGACGGGGTGCACCCAAGGGGGCGGGGGTGCGCGGTGAGGCGGCGGTGCCGGGTGCGTCGTGGCCGGTCGCGCAGTTCCTCCCCCAGCCTTCGGCCGGGGGTACCCCCAGCGCCCCTGACGGGGCGCCGCGGTGCGGGGGCGTCGGTCAGTGGGCGCCGGCCGGGATCTGGCGGTGGGCGGCCACGGAGCCCAGGACCGTGATGGTCACGACGCCGAGGATCGCGAGCAGGCCCACGCCGACCGTGCCGGACCAGCCCTCGGCGTGGAAGGCCAGGGCGCCCACCGTGCTGCCGGTGCTGGAGCCGATGTAGTACGCGGACTGGTAGAGGGCCGACGCCTGCGCCCTGCCGTGGGTCGCCGTCTTGCTGACCGCCGAGGAGGCCACCGCGTGGCCCGCGAAGAAGCCCGCGGTGATCAGGACCAGGCCGAGCAGGACCAGGGGGAGCGAGTCCGCCAGCGAGAGCAGGAGGCCGCCGGCGGTGGTGCCGCCGGCCAGGTAGAGAGCCCCGCGGCGGCCCAGGCGGCCGACCAGACGGCCCGCCGTCGACGCCGACACCGTGCCGACCAGGTACACCAGGAAGATCGAGCCGACGATGCCCTGCGGGAGCGAGAAGGGCTCCTGGGTCAGGCGGTAGCCGATCACCGTGTAGACGCCGCCGAAGACGGTCATGAACAGCGCGCCGATCGCGTACAGGCGGCGCAGCAGCGGGTCGGCCAGGTGGTCGCGGACCGTGCCGAGCAGCCGGCGCGGGTGCAGCGAACCCGCCTTGAAGTGCCGCGGCGCGGGCAGCAGCAGGCGGAAGGCGACCGCGCAGCCGACCGCGATCACACCGATGGCGCCCACGGCCACCCGCCAGCCCCACTCCTGCGCGACCCAGCCGGTGATGACCCGGCCGCTCATCCCGCCGACGCTGTTCCCCGCGACGAACAGGCCGATCGCCGTGACCAGCGCCCTCGGGCGGACCTCCTCCGCGAGATACGCCTGCGCCGACGCCGGCAGACCGGCCAGCGCCGCGCCCTGGACGCCCCGCAGCACCACCAGCACGCCCAGGGAGGGCGCGAAGGGGACCAGCAGACCGACGGTCACCGCGACCGCCAGCGACGCCGTCATGACCGCACGCCGGCCGAAGCGCTCGGAGAGGGCGCTCATCGGGACGACGAACAGCGCCAGACCGCCGGTCGCCGCCGCCACCGTCCAGCTCGCGTCGCTCGCGGACACGCCGTAGCCGTCCGAGATCAGCGGGAGCAGGGCCTGCGTGGAGTAGAGGAGGGCGAAGGTCGCGACACCGGCGAGGAAGAGCGCGAAGCTCATCCGCCGGTATCCGGGACCGCCCGGGGTCAGCCGGGAGTCCTCGGCGGGGACGGGCGTGGCGGCGCCCACGACGGTGGACGCCCCGGTACTGGCAGGAGACATGCTTCGAACGTACGGACCCGCCGCTCATCCGTCCAATGCGCGAAATCGCCATAATCGTTCCCGTGAAGCATCAGCAGAGGTCGGTGGGGCGCCTGTCACCGTCCAGTGACACAGAAGACATGACGACGGTGCTGGCGCCTCGCCTCGCGTACTTCGCCGGCGTGGCCCGCACGGAGCACGTCACCCGGGCCGCCCAGGAACTCGACGTCCCCCAGTCCACCCTGTCCCGAGCGGTGGCCCGCCTGGAGCAGGACCTGGGGGTCGACCTGTTCACCCGGCACGGCCGCACCGTCTCCCTCACCCCGGCCGGCCGGACCTTCCTCACCTCGGTCGAGCGGGCCCTCGCCGAGGTCCGGCGCGCCGCCGACGAGGTCCGCGCCGACGCCGACCCCACCACCGGCAAGGTCGCCTTCGGCTTCCTGCACACGATGGGCGCGGAGACCGTCCCGGGCCTCCTCCAGGCCTTCCGCGCGGACCACCCCCGCATCCGCTTCGGCCTCGTCCAGACCTACGGGGAGGCGATGATCGAGAAGCTGCGCGCGGGCGAGCTGGACCTCTGCCTGACCTCTCCGGTCCCGGACGCCCCCGATCTGGTCGCCCGCCGCCTCGACGAACAGAAACTGCGCCTGGTGGTGCCCGCGGACCATCCCCTGGCCACCCGCCGGCGCGTCCGCCTCGCCGAAGCGGCCGACGAGACCTTCGTGACCCTGGAACCGGGCTACGGCCTGCGCCGCATCACCGACGACCTGTGCGAGCAGGCCGGCTTCCGCCCGCGCGTGGCCTTCGAGGGCGAGGAGGCGGAGACCCTGCGGGGCCTGGTGGCGGCGGGACTCGGCGTGGCGCTGCTCCCCCCGCCCGCCTTCCCCCGCCCGGGAGTCGTGGAACTGACGGTCACCGCGCCACGGGCGGCACGCGAGATCGGCGTGGCCTGGCTCGACGGCCACCCGGACACCCCGCCGGTAGCGGCTTTCAAGAAATTCCTTCTGTCGCGAAGGGGCAACCTGCTCCCCGCCTGACGGCAGCGCGCCCCATAGGGGCGCTGGGGGTACCCCCGGCCGAAGGCTGGGGGAGGAACTGCGCGACCGGCCGCCACGCACCCGCGCCCCGAGCACGACCGCTCTCCCCGCCCCCTACCGCCTCAACGACCGGCCGAACCCCGCAGCCAACGGCATCCGCAGCCCGATCGGCGGCGGCGCGGCAAGCGCGTCCTCGACCGGCCGCGACACCACCCGCCCGTACAACGCCCCCATCACGAAGTCCGAAGCCAGCGCCAGCACTTCGTCCCGGTGCTGATGCAGCCCGTGCCCGTCCGAGTGCACCTCGAACCGGCACACCTCCCGGTTCGCCTTCTTCGCCCGCGCCGCCAGCCGGAACGACAGCTCCGGATCGGTCCGTTCGTCGTTCGTGCCGTGCACGATCAGCACCCGCCGCCCCACCAACTGCCGGACCGGTTCCTCGGGCGCCGCCACATCCTCCTCCGGCAGCCAAGGGGCGATGGACACGACGGAGTTGACCGCCTCGTGGCCGGCCGCGCGCAGCGCGGCCCGGCCGCCCATCCCCACGCCGAGCAGGCACACGGGCACGTCGCCGTACCGCCGTACCACCTCGTCCGCCGCCCAGGTGGCGTCCCCCGCGAGATGCGCCTCGCTGCCGTTCCAGCCGCGATAGCGGTAGTGGACCACGTGTGCGGCCAGCCCCTCGTCCCGGCCGTCCCGGGCGAGCCGCCGGCCGAGCGCGCGGACGAAGCCCGTCGCCCATACGGGGGACGGCCTGCGCGCGGAGACCTCCTCCCCGCCGGGAAGGAGCAGGACCACCCCGCTCACCGTCGTCGGCTCCTGGCCGACTGCCCTGCTCAGGCTGGCCGTTCGGACCGGCGTCGCTTGCTGTGCCATGACAGAACAGTGTCAGAAGACGCGGTGTACGCGACCCGTCCGTGCGGTCACCGTTGCGTATCGACGGAGACGGAAATCCTTGAGCACCGAGCGATCTACGCGCGTAGGAGTTACAGTGCGGAAATGACGAGCCAGAGCACCGCGAACACCCCGACGCCGGACCAGATCCGCCGGGCGCCGAAGGTTCTGCTGCACGACCACCTCGACGGCGGCCTGCGTCCGGGCACCGTCGCCGATCTCGCCCGGGAGACCGGGTACCCGGGCCTCCCCGAGAGCGACCCGGACAAGCTCGGCATCTGGTTCCGCGAGGCCGCCGACTCCGGCTCGCTGGAGCGGTACCTGGAGACGTTCTCGCACACCGTCGGTGTCATGCAGACCCGGGACGCCCTGGTCCGGGTCGCCCGCGAGTGCGCCGAGGACCTCGCCGAGGACGGCGTCGTCTACGCCGAGGTGCGGTACGCCCCCGAGCAGCACCTGGAGCGGGGGCTGACCCTCGAAGAGGTCGTCGAGGCCGTCAACGAGGGCTTCCGTCAGGGCGAGGCCCTGGCGCGGGAGAACGGCCGGCGGATCCGGGTCGGCGCCCTGCTCACCGCCATGCGGCACGCGGCCCGCTCCCTGGAGATCGCCGAACTCGCCAACCGCTACCGGGACCTGGGCGTCGTCGGCTTCGACATCGCCGGCGCCGAGGCCGGCTACCCGCCCACCCGGCACCTCGACGCCTTCGAGTACCTCAAGCGCGAGAACAACCACTTCACCATCCACGCCGGCGAGGCCTTCGGGCTGCCGTCCATCTGGCAGGCGCTGCAGTGGTGCGGCGCCGACCGGCTCGGGCACGGGGTGCGGATCATCGACGACATCCAGGTCCACGAGGACGGCACGGTCAAGCTCGGCCGTCTCGCGTCGTACGTCCGCGACAAGCGGATCCCGTTGGAGCTGTGCCCCAGTTCCAACCTCCAGACCGGGGCCGCCGACTCCTACGCCGGGCACCCCATCGGGCTGCTGCGCCGACTGCACTTCCGGGCCACCGTGAACACCGACAACCGGCTGATGTCCGGGACCAGCATGAGCCGGGAATTCGAGCATCTCGTCGACGCGTTCGGTTACACGCTCGACGACCTGCAGTGGTTCTCCGTCAATGCGATGAAATCAGCGTTCATTCCTTTCGATGAACGACTCGCGATGATCAATGACGTCGTGAAGCCGGGTTATGCGGAGCTGAAATCCGAATGGTTGTTCCAGCAGACCGCCTCCACCAGCGGTTCTCTCGACGCGGCGGACTGATAGGGCGAACGGACGGGGATCGGAATGCGGACGGGTCTTCACCGGCCGTCCGCATTTCGGTGTTTGCGGCGGGCTGTCCGGCATGTTTACGGTCGTGGACCGCTCAGCGTGTTATCGATCCCCGTCACCGCATTCCAAGGACGCGTTTACGATGAAGCAGTCTGCTGCCAAGACCCTCGGCGTCGCCGCCCTCGGCGCCGCCTTCGCCGCCGTCGGCGCGGGCGCGGCCAACGCGGCTCCGGCCGCCCCGGCCGCCTCGCAGGCCCTGGACACCGTCACCAGGACGCTGCCGGCCGAGCAGGTCTCCAAGGCTCTGCCGGGGGCCGGTGAGGCCGTCCAGCAGGGGCAGACCGCCGTCGGTGCCGGGCTGACCGCCGCCCAGCCCGCCGTCCAGCAGGTCCTCGCCGGCGGCCCGGCCAAGCCCGTCGCCGGTCTCCTCGGCGGACTGCCGCTGCATGGCCTGCCCACGCACGGCCTGCCGGTCAACGGGATTCCGCTCGGCTGACCTCTCCCCGGCCGACCGGCGACGCCGTCGGGGCACCCCGCGACCTGCGGGGTGCCCCGACGGCGTTGTCACACCGTCAGGTCACCAGGCCGCGGAAGCCTTCTCCTCGGCGGGGAGGAGGATCCAGAGCGCTATGTAGAGCAGGAACTGCGGGCCCGGCAGCAGGCACGACAGCAGGAAGACCATCCGCATCGTCGTGGCGGAGGTGCCGAAGCGCCGGGCCAGCGCGGCGCACACTCCGCCGATCATGCGGCCATGGGTGGGGCGGGCGAGGCTGGACATCTGCGGCTCCTTCGTGAGCGTCCGGTGCGAGGCGGCCCTTCCGGCCCCTCGTCCACACCCCCACGTTACGAAGACGAACCGGGTCGAAGCGTCGCTCTACGGGGCGATCCCGACCCTGGGAATCGTCGGGGTACGACCCTGAGCCGCTTCCTCCTGGGGGACGGCGGCGGGCCGCTGCCGCTCACCGCGTCGGCGGAGCCGGGCGCGGGCCGCCGGAACCACGGCCAGATGCGCGATCACCACACCCGCCGTGTTGAGCAGGACCGAGTCGACGTCCACCACCCGTCCGGGCACGCCGGTCTGCAGCAGGGCTATGCCCAGTGAGACCAGGGCACCCGCGGTGGCCGAACTGACCAGGGAGGCGAGCGGGGAGACCCGGAGCTTCCCGTGGGTCATCGGCAGCAGCACACCGAGCGGCGCGAGCAGCGCCAGCCCCTCGCCGATCCGGTGGGCCGCCTCGCGCCAGCCCAGCGCCAGGTCGGCGCGGATACCGGCGAAGGGGTGCAGGTTGGCGGGCATCACCCAGGGCACGTCCAGCGGCCGCAGCATCAGCCAGGCGACGAGCGCGAGATGCGCGGCGAGGAGGACACCCCCTGCCACACGGACGCGAATCCCGGCGTTCCCGCCGATGAAGCCTTGACGCTGCACGCCCCCCAAGACGCACCCGCGCACGCGATCGGTTCCGGACCCCACGGTGCGGCCTCGAACACACGGCACACAGGCCGCGGCGCCGTCAGTGCCCCGTCAGAGGTGCGGCGCTGTTCCGACACGCGACGCGGCCAGTGCCCGTCAGGGGTGCTGGGGGTACCCCGGCCGAAGGCTGGGGGAGGAACTGTGCGACCAGCCCCCACCGGCCCGCACCCGCCGTGCGACCTGCCCCGGCACCCCATGAGGCGCCCGCGCACCCCTCACCCGGCAGCCACGTCGCTGGACGGCGGTCGGTTCCCGTTCGGCGCGTTCCGTACCGCGTCCGTGCACTCGTACCGGCGCAACGGCTCCGTCCCCGGGCCGCCCAGGATCACCGATCCGTCCCCCTCCGCGGCGGCCGAGTCGGACAGCGTGCACACGATCTGGGCGAGCGCGTACGACGTCAGCTGCGGCGGCGACGTGCTCAGTCGCAGCGTGTCGTCGGGATCCCCGGCCCGCGGCCCCCAGACGCTCATCCCGCCCCGCACGTACGTCGTGTAGCCCGCCTCCTTCTCGGCGGCCGACGGCGTCTCGGCGAGCTGGTCCAGCAGTCCCTGGGCGACGGTCACCCGCCGTCTGGCGTCCGCCGAGCCGTCCGGGACCCGCACCTCCCGGTCCACGGTCACCAGCGAGGACCCGCACAGCAGGAACACCTGCACCGGCACCCCGCGCGCGTCCTGCGTCGGCAGATCGGGCTGCGTCATCGAGCACGGCACCCGCGAGGGCGCCCCGCCGAAGTCGGTCGGCACCTCGGTGGCCCGGATCCCGCACCCGGAGAGCGCCAGCGCCAGCCCGGCGACGGCCAGCAGCGGTGCGCCCCGCCGTCGTACCGCCAGTCCTCGTACCCGCATCAGGCGCCCTTCTCCCCGGCATCGTTGGCATCTCCGGTGTCCGCGGCTTTCCCGGCCTCGCCGGCGTCCTTGCCCTCCGCCGCCAGCAGCGAGGCGTCCCGGGGCAGCCGGAGGGTGAACACCGCGCCGCCCTCGGGGGAGTTCGCGGCGGTGATCGAGCCGCCGTGGATGTGGGCGTTCTCCGTCGCGATGGACAGGCCCAGGCCGCTGCCCTCGGAACGCGGCCGGGAGGCGCTGGCCTTGTAGAACCGGTCGAAGACGTGCGGGAGGACATCCTCCGGGATGCCCGGACCGTGGTCCCGTACGGCGATGACCAGAACCTCTCCGTCTATCCGCACCGACACCCGCACCGGCGAACCCCCGTGCTTGAGCGCGTTGCCGATCAGGTTGGCGAGGATGACGTCGAGGCGGCGCGGGTCGAGGCGGGCGTGGATGCCGCGCTCGGCGTCCAGCTCCACCGCGTCCAGCCAGGCACGGGCGTCGATGCAGGCGGTGATCTGGTCGGCGATGTCGACGTCGTCCAGCACGAGACGGGCCGTACCGGCGTCGAAGCGGGTGACCTCCATCAGGTTCTCGACGAGGTCGTTGAGGCGCCGCGTCTCGCTGACGACCAGCCGGACGGCGGGTTCGATCATCGGATCGATCGACCCCGACTCCGCCTCCAGCTCCTCCTCCAGGATCTCCGTCACGGCGGTGATCGCGGTGAGCGGGGTGCGCAGCTCATGGCTCATGTCCGCGACGAACCGGCGCGACGCGTCGTCCCGCGCGGCCATGTCGTCGACCCGTTTCTCCAGCGCTTCGGCCGCGTCGTTGAACGTCCGGGAGAGGTCGGCGAGTTCGTCGGTCCCGGACACCCTCAGCCGGGTGTCCAGCTTGCCCTCGCCGAGCCGCCGCGCGGCCACCCCGAGCCGGTGCACGGGCTTGAGCACGGTCGTGGCGGCGGCCTGTGCCAGCAGCGCGGAACCGATGAGCGCGAGGCCCGTGGCGATCCCCAGCGACCACGCCAGCGAGTTGAGGTCCTTCGCCTCCGGCTCCAGCGACTTCATCATGTAGCCGGTCGGCCCGCCGCCGATCAGCCGCGTCCCGGCGACCAGGTACGGCGTGCCGTGGTCGACGAC
Source organism: Streptomyces sp. NPDC051987 (assembly GCF_040680735.1). NCBI lineage: Bacteria > Bacillati > Actinomycetota > Actinomycetes > Kitasatosporales > Streptomycetaceae > Streptomyces > Streptomyces sp. NPDC051987. The sequence continues at coordinate 44,268 of NZ_JBFAXI010000048.1, forward strand.
CCGCTGCCAGTACAGGTGGTACGCCGACCTGTTGGAGTCGGTCACCTTCTGCTGCTTGCCGACGGCCTTGCGCAGCGAGACCGGCACGTCGTCCAGCGCGAACGCGCTGAGCCCGTCCGAACTGCCGTACACCGTCCGGCGGTCGGCGTCCTCGCCGACCAGCAGCACGCTGAACCGCTGGCTGCTGACCGCCATCTGCCCGGCCGTGCGCTGCAGTTCGTCCTGCGTGGGATGAACGGGCAGCGCACCGGCCCGGTTCTGCATCTCCTGCTGGAAGTCGCGCAGCACCGCGTCCTGGGTACGGGTGAGCACGGCCTCGCGGTTGAGCCAGTACGCGATGCCGGACGCGGACACGGCGGCGGTCAGCGCGACGAGCCCGAAGACGACGACGAGCCGCAGCCGCAGGCTGGTGAAGCGCAGCCGGGACACGGCCCCCTTGCGATCCGCGGCCCAGCCGCGGAACCCCCCCTGAACGTCCGTCACTGAGGGGCGTCCAGGCGGTAGCCGACACCACGCACGGTACGGATCAGGGTCGGGGACGAGGGCACGTCCTCCACCTTGGCGCGCAGCCGCTGCACACACGCGTCCACCAGCCGGGAGTCACCGAGGTAGTCGTGCTCCCAGACCAGCCGCAGCAACTGCTGCCGGGACAGCGCCTGCCCCGGCCGCCGGCTCAGTTCGAGCAGCAGCCGCAGCTCGGTCGGCGTCAGCTGGAGATCCTCGCCGTTCTTCGTCACGGTCATCGCGCTGCGGTCGATGACGACGTTGCCGAAGGTCGCCGAGTCGCTGGACTCCCGCTCGCCGCGCCGCAGCACGGCCCGGATCCGGGCGTCGAGCACCCGCCCCTGGACCGGCTTGACGACGTAGTCGTCGGCACCGGACTCCAACCCGACCACCACGTCGATGTCGTCGCTGCGCGCGGTCAGCAGGATGATCGGCAACTGGTCCGTGCGCCGGATCCGCCGGCACACCTCGAAACCGTCGATGCCGGGCAGCATGACATCGAGGACGATCAGATCGGGCCGCTGCTCACGCAACAGCTTCAGACCGTCCTCACCGGTCGCAGCGGTGGCCACCCGGTGTCCCTGGCGCGTCAGTGAGAGCTCCAGGGCCGTACGGATGGCGTCGTCGTCCTCGATCAGCAACAGGGAAGGCACGGGCTCATTCTGGCCCATGCGGGGCCCGTCGGACGACCTGTGCGGCACGCAGCTCCCGGCGAAGCCCGTTAGCGCCACCACCTGTGCACGTTCTGTGGACGCTCTGTGCCTGACCCCTGTGACAGGTCTGTGACAGTCGGCGGATACGGCCGTGAAGGTGGCCCGGCAGTCTTTTCGGCACGGGCAAGGCGAGCCGAACGCGGCGGCCGGCCCGAGCAGACCGAACTACCGGAAGTCCACGACGGGGGGCGCGAGATGAACACGCTGATCAGCCACAGCACCAGCGCAGTGATCACGCGCCTGCACGACGTGAACCGGGGTTCCGAGAAGTCCGGTGCCGTGAGCGGGCGGGGGTGCGCTCGCGGCACCGGGCGTCAGCACACCGTGTACATGACGGTGGTTGACGGTTGCACGGGGGAGTCCGCGGCGGCCGCCGTCGCGGGCCCGGTCGGGGGATCCGCCTACAGGGAGGACACGGGGGAGCGTCGCTCGCTGACCGAGGCGGAGTTCACCGCCTACGTCCAGGAGCGCCGCGCCTCCCTGTACGCGACCGCCTATCACCTGACCGGTGACCGCTTCGAGGCCGAGGACCTGCTGCAGAGCGCGCTGTTCTCGACGTACCGGGCATGGGAGCGGATCAGCGACAAGGCGGCGGTCGGCGGGTATCTGCGCCGCACCATGACCAACCTGCACATCAGCGCCTGGCGGCGCCGCAAGCTCAACGAGTACCCGACCGAGGAACTGCCGGAGACGCCCGGCGACACGGACGCGATGAGCGGCACGGAGCTGCGCGCGGTCCTGTGGCAGGCGCTCGCCCGGCTCCCCGAACTCCAGCGCACCATGCTGGTCCTGCGCTACTACGAGGGCCGCACGGACCCGGAGATCGCGGAGATCCTCGACATCAGTGTCGGCACGGTGAAGTCCAGCATCTGGCGGTCGCTCCGCCGGCTGCGCGAGGACGAGGTCCTCAGCTTCGGCCGTGACGAGGAGAACGCCTTCGGGGAGCTCGTCGCCTGAAGGTAAGGGGATCCGGGGGGATCCTGACGGGGGAAAGCGGGGGAGACGGGGCCCGGGGGAGGGTCCGGGAGGACCCACGGGGGAAACACGGGGGAAGCCGGGTCCGGGGGGACCCGGGGAGAACGGGTCCGGGGGGACCCGGGGGGAAGCACGGGGGAGCTCCGCCACGGGGGACACGGGGGTGTTCGGCGGAGCAACGGGGGAGAGCGGGACTGGAGGGCCGGGGGGTCCATCCAGTCCCGCTTCTTCGTCCGCCGACGCGCCGGCGCGGTCAGGCGGCCGGTGTGCGGTCCCTGGTCCGGCGGCCCACCGCTGCCGCCGCCATGCGGCCCAGCGCCTCGTCCCGGTCGCACGGGTGGGCGCCCAGTGACACCTGGCGGGCCACGATCGTGCGCTCCGCCCGCATCAGCCGCCAGCCTCGCCGCAGCAGGAACGGCACCGATTTCCGCCCCTCCCTCAGATCGCGCAGGAACCGGCGCCGGAACGTCTTCACCGGGCCCCGGCTCAGGCACAGCGCGTCGGCCAGCAGCCCCAGTTCACGGCAGCGGTCCACGATCTCGGCGGCGAAGATGCCCTCGGCGATGAAGAGCGGGGTGCGGCCGATGTCGAGCGTCTCGGCGCCGGTGCGGGCGCTCAGGGCTATGTCGTACACCGGTACGGGCGCCGACCCCGTGGCGCACAGCCGGCCGATCGCCTCGACGGCGGCCGCCGCGTCCCAGGACTCCGGGTGGTCCCAGTCGATGTCCGAACTCCCGGCCACCAGCGGCAGAGTCGGGTCGTCGCCCTCCTTGTAGAAGTCGTCGAGGCGCAGGACGGGGAGCCCGGAACGGGCGGCGACGAGTGACTTGCCCGAGCCCGAGGGGCCGCACAGCAGCACGACGCGGGCGGGGGACGGGAGATGAATGCTCACGGAACACCAGTTTGACGCATGGGGAGCCTCCTGCCGACCCCGCGGGTCGGCTTTGGAGCGTGAGTCACACCTCAACTACCCTGTGTGCCGACCCGATCACCCTGCGCACCAGAAGGTGGCACCAGCGATGTCCCGACACGCGTCCTCCCCGACCCCGACCGCCCGGCGCGCCCTGGCCGCCCTCGCCACGGCAGGTGTGGCGCTCGGCGCGGGCGCCGCGACGGCCGCCGCGGACGCCCGGCCCGCGGTCGACGGGGTGCGGACCCGGCCCGCCTCGCTCGGCCACATCGACCCGCAGGCGGGCATGCGGGCACTGGGCGGCGTCCTGCCGTACGTCACCGGCCCGGTGGCCGGCCTCAAGCCCAACCCGCTCGCGGGCACCGGAGTCGACCCGCTGGACAACGGGATCGGCACGCAGCTGGCCGACTTCAAGCCGCTGAGCTCGCAGACGCTGACCGGGCCGCTGGCCCAGGCGCCGTCGATCGGGGCGATTCCGGTGCTGGGGCAGCTTCTGGGAGGCGCGGGCAGGTGAACACGCCCCGAAGGGGCGCGGGGAACTGCGCGACCAGCCACGGACGGCCCGCAGTTCCCCACTCGCGGCGGCGAATCAGTACGACGAACCCGACGCTCCCAGCGACCCTGTCGGGTGCCACACCGTCTTCGTCTCCAGGAACGCCGTGAGGCGGTCGGTGCCGGGAGTCCCGGTGAAATCCACAGCCTGTGGACGCAGCACCCGCTTGAGGTTGTCGGCCGCCGCGATCTCCAGCTCCTTCGCCAGCACCTCGTCCGCGCCCGCGAGGTCGATCGCGTTGACGTCCTGGTGGGATGCCAGGGTCGGCGCGATCTCCTTCGTACGGCCGGAGAGGACGTTGACGACTCCGCCGGGGACGTCGGAGGTGGCCAGCACCTCGGCGAGGGAGAGGGCGGGGAGCGGCGCCTGCTCGCTCGCCACCACGACGGCCGTGTTGCCGGTCGCGATCACCGGGGCGATGACCGACACCAGGCCCAGGAACGAGGACTCCTGCGGGGCCAGGACGGCGACGACGCCCGTCGGCTCCGGGGAGGAGAGGTTGAAGAAGGGGCCCGCGACCGGGTTGCCGCCGCCGACCACCTGGGCGATCTTGTCGGTCCAGCCCGCGTACCAGACCCAGCGGTCGATCGTCGCGTCCACGACCACGGCGGCCTTGGACTTGCCGAGCCCCTCCGCGTCGGCGACCTCGCGCACGAACTGGTCGCGGCGGCCCTCCAGCATCTCCGCGACGCGGTAGAGGACCTGGCCCCGGTTGTACGCGGTGGCCCCGGCCCAGCCGCCGAACGCCTTGCGCGCGGCGACGACCGCGTCCCGGGCGTCCTTACGGCTGGCGAGCGGCGCATTGGCCAGCCAGTTCCCCTTCGAGTCGCTCACCTCGTACACCCGGCCGCTCTCGGAACGCGGGAACTTCCCGCCGACGTACAGCTTGTAGGTCTTGAAGACGCTCAGACGGTCGTTGCGGTCAGACATCGAGGTACGCCTCCAGGCCGTGACGACCGCCCTCGCGGCCGAAGCCCGACTCCTTGTACCCGCCGAACGGCGAGGTCGGGTCGAACTTGTTGAACGTGTTGGACCAGACGACGCCCGCGCGCAGCTTGTTCGCGACCGCCAGGATCCGCGACCCCTTCTCCGTCCAGATGCCGGCGGAGAGGCCGTACTGGGTGTTGTTGGCCTTCGCCACCGCCTCGTCCGGGGTGCGGAAGGTCAGGACCGACAGCACCGGGCCGAAGATCTCGTCGCGGGCGATGGTGTGCGCCTGGGTGACGTTCGTGAACAGCGTCGGGGCGAACCAGTAGCCGGCGGAGGGGAGTTCACAGGCCGGGGACCAGCGCTCGGCGCCCTCCGCCTCGCCCTGGTCGGCGAGGGCGGTGATACGGGCCAGCTGCTCGGCGGAGTTGATCGCGCCGATGTCGGTGTTCTTGTCCAGCGGGTCGCCGAGGCGGAGCGTGGACAGGCGGCGCCTGAGGGAGTCGAGCAGCTCGTCGTGGATCGACTCCTGGACGAGGAGGCGGGAGCCCGCGCAGCAGACCTGGCCCTGGTTGAAGAAGATGCCGGTGACGATGCCCTCGACGGCCTGGTCGATCGGAGCGTCGTCGAAGACGATGTTGGCGCCCTTGCCGCCCAGCTCCAGCGTGAGCTTCTTGCGGGTGCCCGCGACCGTGCGCGCGATCTCCTTGCCGACGGCGGTGGAGCCGGTGAAGGCGACCTTGTCGACGTCGGGGTGGGCGACCAGCGCGGCGCCGGCGTCGCCGTAGCCGGGGAGGATGTTGACGACGCCCTTGGGCAGGCCCGCCTGGCGGCAGATGTCCGCGAAGAAGAGGGCGGACAGGGGGGTCGTCTCGGCGGGCTTGAGGACCACCGTGTTGCCGGTGGCGAGCGCCGGGGCGATCTTCCAGGCCAGCATCAGCAGCGGGAAGTTCCAGGGGATGACCTGGCCGGCCACGCCGAGCGGCTGCGGGTTCGCGCCGTAGCCCGCGTGGCCGAGCTTGTCGGCCCAGCCCGCGTAGTAGAAGAAGTGCGCGGCGACCAGGGGGAGGTCGGCGTCGCGGGTCTCCTTGATCGGCTTGCCGTTGTCGAGGGTCTCCAGGACGGCGAGCTCGCGCGAGCGCTCCTGGATGATCCGGGCGATGCGGAACAGGTACTTCGCCCGCTCGGAACCCGGCAGCGCGGACCACTTCTCGAACGCCTTGCGGGCGGCCCGCACGGCCCGGTCCACGTCCTCGGCGCCGGCGCGGGCGACCTCGGACAGCACCTCCTCGGTGCTGGGGCTGACGGTCTTGAAGACCTTGCCGTCGGCGGCGTCCGTGAACTCGCCGTCGATGAAGAGGCCGTAGGAGGGGGCGATGTCGACGACGGAGCGGGACTCGGGCGCCGGTGCGTACTCGAAAGTCATGATCGATCAGTCCACCGTCACGTAGTCGGGGCCGGAGTAGCGGCCGGTGGCCAGCTTCTGACGCTGCATCAGCAGGTCGTTCAGGAGCGAGGAGGCGCCGAAGCGGAACCAGTGGTTGTCCAGCCAGTCCTCGCCCACGGTCTCGTTGACCAGGACGAGGAACTTGATCGCGTCCTTGCTGGTCCGGATCCCGCCGGCGGGCTTGACCCCGACCTGGACGCCGGTCTGCGCCCGGAAGTCGCGCACGGCCTCCAGCATGAGCAGGGTGTTCGCCGGGGTCGCGTTCACCGCCACCTTGCCGGTCGACGTCTTGATGAAGTCGGCGCCCGCGAGCATGCCCAGCCAGGACGCCCGGCGGATGTTGTCGTACGTCGACAGCTCGCCGGTCTCGAAGATGACCTTGAGCCGGGCCGAGGTGCCGCAGGCCTCGCGGACGGCGGTGATCTCGTCGTACACCTTCAGGTAGTGCCCCGCGAGGAACGCGCCGCGGTCGATGACCATGTCGATCTCGTCGGCGCCGGCGCTCACGGCGTCGCGTACGTCGGCGAGCTTGACGTCGAGCGCGGCGCGGCCGGCCGGGAAGGCGGTGGCGACGGAGGCGACCTTGACGGACGAGCCGGCGACGGCCGCCTTGGCGGTGGCCACCATGTCGGGGTAGACGCAGACGGCGGCCGTGGCGGGGGTCGTCCGGTCCGTCGGGTCCGGGTGGACCGCCTTGGCGCCGAGCGCCCGGACCTTGCCCGGGGTGTCCGCGCCTTCCAGGGTCGTCAGGTCGACCATCGAGATGGCGAGGTCGATGGCGTACGCCTTCGCGGTGGTCTTGATGGAACGGGTGCCGAGGGAGGCGGCACGCGCCTCCAGGCCGACCGCGTCGACGCCGGGCAGCCCGTGGAGGAAGCGGCGCAGGGTGCTGTCGGACGCGGTGACGTCAGCAAGTGCGTGGGGTGCGGTGGTGGGCATGGTCACCAGCCGAGCATATCTACGCGCGTAGCGGCTGTACACCCCGAGGGAACGGTTCTTCTTGGGGCGGGACGGCGTCGGGCCCTGAGCGGCGCGGGGAGCCGAGCCGGCGAGTACGGGCGCACCGGCGCTCGCACACGGCGATGACGCCCCCACGGCGCTCGGGCGCACGGCTGAGGCAGAATCGGCGCATGACCACGCCCCTCGTCAAGGACCGCATCTACCGCTCGCCCCAGGCGCTGATCAGCGGCGTACTGCTCCTCGCCATCGTCGGCTGGCTCGGCATCGACGCGCTGGTCCGGGGGCACGGCCGCACCCCCTGGCTGGCCCTCGCCGCGCTCATCCTCCTCGTGCCGCTGGTCGTGGCCTTCACCCTGCGCCCCGCGGTGTTCGCGGGCGAGGACCGGCTGCGCGTACGGAACCCGTTCCGGGTGATCACACTGCCGTGGGGCGAGATCGCCTCGCTGCGCTCGGGTTACTCGAACGAGGTGATCGTGAAATCCGGGGCGAAGTACCAGCTGTGGGCGGTCCCGGTGTCCCTGCGGAGCCGGAAGAAGGCGGCGCGTCGGCAGGCGAGGTCGGAGTCGGACGCACGGCGCGGACGGACGGGGCCGGGGGCGGGAGCCGCCGGGCGTGCGCTGGGCGGGTTCGGTGGGTTCGGTGGGTTCGGCAGCTCCGGGGCGCTGGGGGAACCGGAGTACGCCTCCGGGCCCGCACGTGCGGAGACCGACAAGGTGATGGACGAACTGCGGGAGATGCTGGAGAGCAGGGGGGCGGTGGAGTCGGCGCAGGGGGAGGTCACGGTGCGGTGGGCGTACGAGGTGGCTGCGCCGGCGGTGGCCGGGGCGGTGCTGCTGGGGATCTTGTTGGCGGTGGGGTAGGGGGGCGGCGGCCGGGGGCGCCGTAGGGGTGCGGTGGTCGGCCCGGGTGCGGGTTGTTCGGGGGTTGCGGTGGGTTGCGGTGCTCTGGCCGGGTGCGGCCCGGTGGGGGCGTTCGCGCCGTTCCCCGCGGCGGCCGCCCGTCAGCGTCGGTCAGTGGCCCGCGGGTGCCCTGTGCCTGCGAAGGTGATCCATCCGCCCTTGAGACGGTGGTGCCGAGGTGTCTCCGTGGCCGCTCGCTGGGCGGCCGCCTGGCGGCCGGGGCAGGTCGCGGAGCGGTTGGCGGGGTCGGCGATCGCTGTGCCCGCGGCGGGGTTCGCGGAGGTGCGCGAACGCTTTTGCGCGTACGCGTTCGAAGCGGTGGGCTCGGGACGCGTCTGGACATGCGACGGCAGGAGACGATGCGCTCGCGGCGACGCACCAGACGTGGGTACGGGATCCGGCGAGGCGAGCGGCCGGTTCCTCTTCGACGTCTTCCGTGAGCCGCACGAGGGCGTCACCTGCGCCCCCGGGGGGAGCGGTCCTCGGACTATGTGAACGGACGCTTCGGGGGACGGGGTGCGGGGGCGCTTGCGCGGGCGGGGGCTGTGGTCACGGTGCGCTCGGCCATACCAGGAGCATGTACGCCCCGCAGTACGCCGAGCCCGCGACCGCCGCCGTCAGGGCGAGGACGCGGACGCGTGCCGAGGCGCGGGCGAGGTGACCGGCCACCGGCAGCAGCAGCGGGAAGGCGGGGAGGAGGAAGCGGGCGCGCGGGAAGTAGACGCCGCCGCTGGCCACCACGATCAGCAGCAGGACCGCGCTGAAGACGAGCAGCGGGAGCGGTTGCCGGTCGGCCGCGGCCAGCCCGAACAGTACGGCGCAGGCCAGCATCGTCAGGCTCACCACGACCAGGAACAGCTCGGGCCGCGAGACCTGACCGAACAGGTGCCGTAGCCAGCGCAGCGTCTCCGCACCGCCGTCCAGTTCGTTGTGCCACATCCGCTGAACGGCGAAGTAGCCGTCCCAGCGGTGGAGTCTGACCCCCACCCAGCCGACGTACGCGCACCAGCCCAGGGGGGCCAGCAGGGCCGCCGCCAGGGCGCGGGGGGAGAACCGGGTGCGGAGGGAGAGCAGGGCGGTGACGGTGACGGCGGCGGCCACCGCGATGCCGGTGGGCCGGGTCAGGCCGGCCAGGACCGAGCCCGCCGCCGCGTACAGCCAGCGCTCGGTCAGCACCGCGTACAGCGTCCACGCGGCGAACGCCGTGAAGAGGGACTCGGTGTAGCCCATCCACTGGACGAGTCCGACCGGGTACGCCGCCCAGAGGACCGTGAGCAGGATGCCGACCCGGCGGCCGGCCAGGCGGTCGCCCACCGCGAACACGCCCCAGGCCGCGAAGAGCGAGGCCAGCCACGCGAGGCCCAGGCCGGTGCTGGCCCGGGTGCCGGGGGTCAGCACCGCGACGGCCTTCACCAGGAACGGGTACAGCGGGAAGAACGCCAGGTTGTTGTGGTCGTAGGCGGTGCCGAGGGTGTCGGTGTAGCCGTGGTCCGCGATGCCGAGGTACCAGCGGGAGTCCCACTGCGTCGCCAGTATCGGCCACACGCCGTGGTGGCGCCGGTGCGCCCAGACGGCGAGGAACACCAGGCCCGTGAGGCGTACCGCGAGGTACGCGGTGAGTGCGGGGGCCGCCCGGCGCAGGGCGTGCCGGGGGGCCGCCGCCGTGGGGAGGTGGGGTCGTCGGGTGCCCGGGATGTGTCCGCGGGGGGCGGTGTCGGAGGCGGTGGGGGACACGGCGGCGGCTCCAGTACGACGGCTGCGGCGGGCGGTACCGGAACACCGTTCCCCGGGAGCCGGGGCGGGGTACGGCGGGTGGGTCGGTCGCCGTCGCGAAATCACCCGTAGGGGTGCCCCTGGCCGAGAGGCACCCCTGCGGGTGTCAGATGCCGGCCGCCGCGGAGAGGTCGCGCTTGATCGCCGCCAGGGTCCGGGCGGCCTGGGCGCGGGCGGCGGGGAGGGCGGCGTGGTCGGACACCGGGACAACGACCTCCAGGTAGCACTTCAGCTTGGGCTCGGTACCGCTGGGGCGGACGATGACCCGGGCGCCGGTGAGGGTGTAGCGGAGACCGTCGGTGGGCGGGAGCGTGTCCGTGCCCTGGGTGAGGTCCTCGGCCCTGGTGACCGGGAGGCCCGCGAGGTCCGCCGGGGGGTGCTCGCGGAGCCGGCGCATGGCCTGGGCGATGACGGAGAGATCCTGGACGCGGACCGAGAGCTGGTCGGTGGCGTGCAGCCCGTGCTCCACGGCGAGGTCGTCCAGGAGGTCGAGGAGGGTGCGGCCCTCCTCTTTGAGGACCGAGGCCAGTTCGGTGATCAGGAGGGCCGCGGTGATGCCGTCCTTGTCGCGGACGCCGTCGGGGTCGACGCAGTAGCCGAGGGCCTCCTCGTAGCCGTAGCGCAGGCCGTCGACGCGGGCGATCCACTTGAAGCCGGTGAGGGTCTCCTCGTAGGGGAGGTGCGCCTTCTCGGCGATGCGGCCGAGGAGGGAGGAGGAGACGATCGACTCGGCGAAGACGCCGGTGGCGCCGCGGCGGACCAGGTGCGCGGCGAGCAGGGAGCCGACCTCGTCGCCGCGGAGCATGCGCCACTCGCCGTCCTGCTGGACGGCGGCGGCGCAGCGGTCGGCGTCCGGGTCGTTGGCGATGACCAGGTCGGGGTCGGTCTCGCGGGCCTTCGCGAAGGCGAGGTCCATCGCGCCGGGCTCTTCCGGGTTGGGGAAGGCGACGGTCGGGAAGTCCGGGTCCGGGTCGGCCTGTTCGGCGACGAGGACGGGGGCGGGGAAGCCGGCGCGGGCGAAAGCGGCGAGGAGGGTGTCCTTGCCGACGCCGTGCATGGCCGTGTAGACGGTCTGGGCCGTGCGGGGGGAGCCGGGGGCCAGGACGGCGTCCGTGCGGGCCAGGTAGGCGTCCAGGACGCTGTCGTCGAGGGTCTGCCAGCCGGTTTCGGGGCGGGGGACGTCGTTCAGGCTCGTGATGGCGTCGATCTCGGCCGCGATCTCCGCGTCGGCGGGCGGGACGATCTGGGAGCCGTCGCCGAGGTAGACCTTGTAGCCGTTGTCGCGGGGCGGGTTGTGGCTGGCGGTGACCTCCACGCCGGCGACCGCGCCGAGGTGCCGTATGGCGAACGCGAGGACGGGGGTGGGGAGGGGGCGGGGGAGCACGACGGCCTTGAGGCCGGCGCCGGTCATGACGGCCGCGGTGTCGTGGGCGAAGTCGGCGGACTTGTGGCGGGCGTCGTAGCCGATGACGACGGTGCCGGCGCCGTGGCCGTGGGTCTTCAGGTACGCGGCGAGGCCGGCGGCGGCGCGGATGACGACGGAGCGGTTCATGCGCATGGGGCCGGCGCCGAGTTCGCCGCGCAGGCCGGCGGTGCCGAACTGGAGCGTGCCGCTGAAGCGGGCCGACAGTTCGGTGAGGTCACCGGAGTCGATGAGCTTGGCCAGCTCGTCGCGGGTCTCCGGGTCGGGGTCCTCGGTCTGCCAGGCTCGGGCCCGGGCGATGAGATCGTCGTGCACGGTCGTCGTCCAACCTCTCGTGGTGTGCCTGCGGCGCATCCGCGGCTTCGGTGGGGGTGCGCGTAGCGCCTACGGGTGGTGGTGGGTCGGTGCCGGGGCGGGAAGTCCCCGTCCTCGGACCGGCGCTGCTGTCTCTCATGCCGTCCTGCCCACCCGACGCCGGCCACTGCGGGCGGGAACTCCCCACCCCGTCCCCTTCCCGCCGCGCGCGACTCCAGCGCCGCTGCCGCGACCTGGTCCAGCGCCGCGGCCGGCTACAGCGGTGCCGTCATCTTCCGCGCCGCGGGCGACTTCAGTGTCGCTGCCGCGACCTGGTCCAGCGCCGCGGCCGGCTTCAGCGGTGCTGTCGTCTTCCGCGCCGCGGCGACTTCAGTGTCGCGCGTGACTGCAGCTTCGCGGTCGACTGCAGGTGGCTGGCCACTTCCGGTGTCGTGGGCGACTGCGGTGTTGCGGGGGGCTTCGCCTGTCTGCCGGCAGTGGTGCGGCGCCCCGTGAGGGGCGCGGGGAACTGCGCGACCAGCCCGTACGGGCCTGCGGACGCAGCCGGACCGCACGGGGCGGACGGCGCTGTCAGAGCCGGCCCAGCACCTGGGCCAGCAGCTCGCCCATGCGGGCCGCCGAGTCGCGGCCGGCCTGGAGGACCTCCTCGTGGTTGAGGGGCTCGCCCGTCATCCCCGCGGCGAGGTTCGTCACCAGGGAGATGCCCAGCACCTCGGCCCCCGCCTCGCGCGCGGCGATCGCTTCGAGGACCGTCGACATGCCCACCAGGTCCGCGCCGATCACGCGGGCCATGCGGATCTCGGCCGGCGTCTCGTAGTGCGGGCCGGGGAACTGCGCGTAGACGCCCTCTTCGAGGCTGGGGTCGATCTCCTTGCACAGCGCGCGCAGGCGCGGGGAGTAAAGGTCGGTGAGGTCGACGAAGTTGGCGCCGATGATGGGCGACGTGGCCGTCAGGTTGATGTGGTCGCTGATCAGGACCGGCTGGCCGGGCCGCATGCCCTCGCGCAGGCCGCCGCAGCCGTTGGTGAGGACGATCGTCTTGCAGCCGGCGGCCACCGCGGTGCGCACACCGTGGGCGACGGCGGCGACGCCCCGGCCCTCGTAGTAGTGCGTGCGGCCCAGGAAGACCAGCGCGCGCTTGTCGCCCAAGGCGTACGAGCGGATCTTGCCGCCGTGTCCCGCCACGGCCGGCGGCGGGAAGCCGGGCAGCTCGGTGACCTGGAACTCGGCGTCGGGAGCGCCCAGGGCGTCGACGGCCGGCGCCCAGCCGGAGCCCATCACGAGGGCGACGTCGTGGGTGTCGGCGCCCGTGAGTTCGCGCAGGCGAGCGGCGGCCGCGTCGGCGGCGGCGTGGGGGTCGCCCTGGATGTCGTCCGGAAGGAGAGATGCGTTCACGCGGACGAGAGTAGCCGGTCCTGGCCTACGCGCGTAGATGACGGAGGTCATGGGATGGCGATCGTTGTCTTGTCGTTTCCGACGAGGGGGGTGACGCAGGCGGCCTTTGTGGCTGCTGTGAGGGGTCTGTGCCGGTTCCGGTCACTCGACAATGAAGATCAGCAGACGGCCGCGGCTCACCCTGTATTCCACGCGAGGAGGGCGATGCCCTTGTCGAACGCGATGCGCTGGCGGTCTTCCAGCCGGTCGTGGGCGCGTCGGTGCTCCCCGTGCAGGGACGGGGCTCAGCAGGGCCGTTTGCGCAGCTCCATCACGTAGTCGTGCGGGGCGCCCGCGGATTCCGCCGCGTCGGCGATCTCGCCCAGGTAGCGGGCCGAGGGGAGGCCGCCCTCGTAGCCGTCGAGGACGTACAGCCAGGCCGACTCCTCACCCTCCAGGGTGTGCACGCGCACCCGGGCGCGGCGGTAGATGCCCAGGCCCACGCCCTCCCAGCGGTCCATGGCCTCCTCGTCCATCGGGGCGATGTCGTACAGGCCGACGAAGACCTGGGAGAGGGGATCCTCGACGATCGTCGCCAGGGCGCCCTCCCAGCCCATCTGCTCGCCGCCGAAGGTCAGCCGCCATCCGTTCAGCCAGCCGGTGGCGCGCAGGGGGGAGTGGGGAGCGCGGCGGGACATCAGCCGTGCGTCGAGATTGCCGGCGTACGCGGCGTAGAGCGACGACATGGGGAGAGGGTACGGCAGCCGTCCCGGATGCCACTCCTGTCCCAGGCGGCGCCGGGTGGCGGCCCCGGGCAGTAGCACCTCGGGGCGTGCGGGACAATGGAGTACGTGACTCGGATCGTGATCATCGGTGGCGGACCCGGCGGCTATGAGGCGGCGCTGGTGGCCGCGCAGCTCGGCGCGGAGGTGACCGTCGTCGACTGCGACGGTCTGGGCGGGGCGTCGGTGCTGACCGACTGCGTGCCGTCGAAGACTCTCATTGCTACGGCCGAGGTGATGACCACCTTTGATTCTTCGTACGAAGAGCTGGGGATCATCGTGGCCGACGACACCCCGCCCCTGGAGCAGGCGGCGCGGGTGGTCGGGGTCGACCTGGGGAAGGTCAACCGGCGGGTGAAGCGGCTCGCGCTCGCGCAGTCGCACGACATCACGGCCTCCGTGACGCGTGCGGGTGCCCGCGTCATGCGGGGGCGGGGGCGGCTGGAGGGCATGCAGGCCCTGGACGGGTCGCGGAAGGTCGTCGTCACGGCCGCCGACGGGAGCGAGGAGACGCTCGTCGCCGACGCGGTGCTGATCGCGACGGGCGGGCATCCGCGGGAGGTGCCCGACGCGCAGCCCGACGGCGAGCGCATCCTGAACTGGACCCAGGTCTACGACCTCACCGAGCTGCCCGAAGAGCTGATCGTGGTCGGGTCGGGTGTCACCGGTGCCGAGTTCGCCGGTGCCTACCAGGCGCTGGGGTCGCGGGTCACGCTGGTCTCGTCCCGGGACCGCGTGCTGCCGGGTGAGGACCCGGACGCGGCCGCCGTCCTGGAGGACGTGTTCCGGCGGCGCGGCATGAACGTCATGGCCCGCTCGCGGGCGGCCGCGGCCAAGCGGGTCGGGGACCGGGTCGAGGTGACGCTGGCGGACGGCCGGGTGATCAGCGGGTCGCACTGTCTGATGGCCGTCGGTGCCATTCCGAACAGCGCGGGGCTGGGCCTGGAGGAGGCCGGCGTCAAGCTGCGCGACTCCGGGCACATCTGGACCGACAAGGTCTCGCGGACGACGGCTCCGGGGGTGTACGCCGCCGGTGACGTGACGGGCGTCTTCGCGCTCGCGTCGGTGGCCGCCATGCAGGGGCGGATCGCGATGTACCACTTCCTGGGCGACGCGGTGGCCCCGCTGAACCTGAAGACCGTGTCGTCGAACGTCTTCACCGACCCGGAGATCGCGACGGTGGGGTACACGCAGGCCGACGTGGACGCCGGCAAGATCGACGCCCGGGTGGTGAAGCTGCCGCTGCTGCGCAACCCGCGCGCGAAGATGCAGGGCATCCGGGACGGCTTCGTGAAGATGTTCTGCCGGCCGGGGACGGGGATCGTGGTGGGCGGCGTGGTCGTCTCCCCGCGCGCCTCGGAACTGATCCATCCGATCTCGATCGCCGTCGACAACAATCTGACGGTCGAACAGATCGCGAACGCCTTCACCGTGTACCCGTCCCTCTCCGGGTCGATCGCGGAGGTCGCACGCCAGCTGCACACCCGGAAGACCGGCGCCGAGCTCTGACCTCGCGGTGTGCGGGGAGTCAACTCGTTGATCGGTGCGGTGCGGTTCGGCGGCGCCGACCGAACACGTCGAAGGCCGGCGGGGAACTCTGACGGCCGGAATCGACTCCCCGCTGGTCACGGCGAGTTGTCGGTCATGCGTGCGGCATAGTCGGGTGGAGGAGGGCGTATACCACTCCTGACCCTGGTGTGCGAACAACTTCTGCTATTCGGCGCAAACTGCTGAAAGCAGACGGTCGTTGGGGTTACTGTCAGTTTCGTGTTCGCTGCAGAACGTCGCCAATTGATCCTCGAAATGGTGCGAGCGAACGGGGCCGTGTCGCTCCGTGAGCTCGCCCGCGTCGTCCAGACCTCAGAAGTGACCGTACGGCGGGACGTGCGCGCACTGGAGGCAGAAGGACTCCTCGACCGCCGGCACGGCGGTGCGGTACTGCCGGGCGGCTTCACGCGGGAGTCCGGCTTTCCGCAGAAATCCCATCTCGCGACCGCCGAGAAGACGGCCATCGCCGATCTCGCCGCGGGCCTCGTCGAAGAAGGCGAGGCCATCGTGGTCGGGGCGGGTACCACCACCCAGGAACTCGCGCGCCGCCTGGCGAGAGTGCCCGGCCTGACCGTCGTCACCAACTCACTGCTGGTGGCGCAGGCGTTGGCGCACGCCAACCGGGTCGAGGTCGTGATGACCGGTGGGACCCTGCGGGGCTCCAACTACGCGCTCGTCGGCTCCGGTGCGGAGCAGTCCCTCCAGGGGCTGCGCGTGTCGAAGGCCTTCCTGTCCGGGAGCGGCCTGACGGCCGAGCGGGGGCTGTCCACGTCCAACATGCTGGCGGCGTCCGTCGACAGGGCGCTGGTGCAGGCCGCCGCGGAGGTCGTGATCCTCGCCGACCACACCAAGCTCGGTACGGACACCATGTTCCAGACCGTGCCGACCGATCTCATCACCCGGCTGGTCACGGACGAGCCGCCGGGTCACGACGACCGCGCGGTCACCGAGCTGCAGGCCCTGGCGGACCAGGGGGTGCAGATCGCCGTCGCCGGGGCGTCCGGGAACCCGGGGGGTGACCAGGTCCCGGCGCGACAGCAGCATCAGCAGCGTCGGGACGTCGCCCTGCCGGGCCCGCGGCGGAGCCAGGGGCCGGGAGCGGGGTTGCGCTCGGCGTCGATGCTCCAGGGGGAGCCGACGGGGACCGAGCGAGGGCGCGTCGCTGACATGCGGCGCCGGTGACGGGCCCAGTGCCTGGGCGCCGCGGTAATTCCGCAGGCGCGCGGGTGCGGGTCAGCCGTGGCCGGTCGCGCCGTCCTCCCCCACCCTGCGGCCGGGGGTGCCCCCAGCGC
Organism: Streptomyces sp. NPDC051987; assembly: GCF_040680735.1. Lineage (NCBI taxonomy): Bacteria > Bacillati > Actinomycetota > Actinomycetes > Kitasatosporales > Streptomycetaceae > Streptomyces > Streptomyces sp. NPDC051987. The sequence goes on from NZ_JBFAXI010000048.1 coordinate 60,663, forward strand.
CGCTGGGTTTGTCAGGTGTGAGTCTCCGCCGAGCCAGGGCCGGCAATCCGCCCGGCCGCCTCCCGGTCCACCGGTGACCTCTCCGCTGCCAGGGCGATGGCAGCGGCCCGGCAGGGAGCGGGGCGCTCCGCACCTCCCCAGAACGCCGAGCGCCCGGCGAAGCGTCGGGTGACGTTCGCCGGGCGGTGTGGTGCGGGGTGCGGTCAGTCCTTGATCTCGCAGATCACGGCGCCGGAGGTGAGGGACGCGCCGACCTCGGCGGCGAGGCCCTTGATGGTGCCGGTCTTGTGCGCGTTCAGGGGCTGTTCCATCTTCATCGCTTCGAGTACGACGATCAGGTCGCCCTCCTTGACCTCCTGGCCCTCCTCGACCGCGACCTTGACGATCGTGCCCTGCATCGGCGAGGCGAGGGTGTCCCCGGAGGCGACCGGGCCGGACTTCTTGGCGGCGCGGCGCTTCGGCTTGGCCCCGGCGGCGAGGCCGGTGCGGGCCAGGGTCATGCCCAGGGAGGCGGGCAGGGAGACCTCCAGGCGCTTGCCGCCGACCTCGACGACGACGGTCTCGCGGCCGGTGTCCTCGTCGGCCTCCGCGTCGGCGGGGGCGGCGAAGGGCTTGATCTCGTTGACGAACTCGGTCTCGATCCAGCGGGTGTGGACCGTGAAGGGGTCCTCGGAGCCGGTCAGCTCGGGGGCGAACGCGGGGTCGCGGACGACGACGCGGTGGAACGGGATCGCCGTGGCCATGCCTTCGACCTGGAACTCGTCCAGGGCGCGGGCGGCCCGCTGCAGGGCCTCGGCGCGGGTGCGGCCGGTGACGATCAGCTTGGC
>NZ_JBFAXI010000049.1:0-60575 GCF_040680735.1 Streptomyces sp. NPDC051987
ACCCCCCCCCCCCCACCCTCGGTCGCCACCCCCCCCCCCGTGGTGCCGGGGGGGGGCGCGGGGGGCGGGGGGGGCGCGCCCGGCCCCCCGCCCCCCCGCCCCTGTCGTACGACCCCTGCGGTCAGCTCTTCGTCGCCTGCACGGTCGGCGCGCCGCTGGGGGCCGCCCCGCCGGCACCGGGACCGCCCTGGCCGCCACCGCAGCCGCCGCCGGGGCCGCCGCCCTGACCGCCGGCGGGCGCGCCGCTCGGCATGCCGGTGGGGGTGCCGGTCGGCTTGGCGGTGCCGGTGGGAGCGCCCGAGGGGGCGCCGCTCGGACGGCCCGACGCGTTGCCGGCCGGCATCCCGGACGGCCGCTGACAGGACTGCGCCTGGCCGGAGTTGCCGGTGCCGGAGGAGGACGAGTCGCTCGAACCGCACGCGGTCAGCAGCAGCGGGGACACGGCGAGCAGAGCGACGGCCGGGACGAGGCGTACACGCTTCATGAGAGACAACTCCGTGGAGGATGAGGGAGTCCTGAGGCGTGGCACTCAACCAACGGCACTTAGGGCGCTCTTGGGACCGCCCTGTCCCCGGCCTGTGATTCGGGTAACGGGAAACCCAAGAGACCGCTCCGAGCTGCGGTTTCCCGGGCGACCACCGCCTACCCGCTGGTGCGATTCCGTGACACGGTACGGACGTTGCGAGGTCAGCCGAGACGGACCCGGGCCAGTTGGCGGGACTGGGCGACCAGGCGGTCGGCGCTGTCCCAGACCTCGGCGTCCTCCTCCAGGAAGCCGCCGGCCAGGTTGCGGGTGGTGAGCGAGACGCGCAGCGGGCCCGGAGCGGGGCGGTGGCGGACGTGGACGGTCAGTTCGACGGTGGGGACCCAGCCCTGGAGGCCGAGTTCGAACGCGGTGGGCGGCAGCGCGTCCACCGCGAGGAGCAGGGAGAGCGGGTCGGCGTCCCGGCCGTCGGCGAGGCCGAACCAGGCCCGCATCTCACCCTTGCCGGAGGGGGCACCGAGGGCCCACCCGAGGGTGGCGGGGTCCAGCTTGAGCATCAGGCGCTCGGTGATGGCGGAACTGCCCTCGACCGGGGCCGGGCCGTCTTCGGGGCCGAAGCAGTGCGCCATGGCCGGGAACGCGGGCGGGACCGCTGTCGTGCGGACGTCGTCGGGCAGGGCGCCGAGGTCGCCGTAGGAGGCGAGGACGCGGATGCGTTCGACCTCGTTGCCCTCCTCGTCGTACTGGAAGAGCGAGGCCTGGCCGGTGGAGAGGGTGCGGCCGGTGCGGACGGTGTCCGTGCGGATCACGGCCGGGCCCGGCTGGGAGGCGGTCAGGTAGTGCGCGGAGACGGTGAACGGGTCCGGGTGCGGCAGCGTGTCCGCGAGCGCCCGGCCGAGCACGGCGAGGAGGTAGCCGCCGTTCACCGCGTTGATGATGGTCCAGCCGGCCGAGAGCTCGATGTCGTAGACCCCGGGGGCACGCCGGGTCACCGCGGTGTCGCGGTCGAACTCGCTGTCGCCGATCAGGGCCCGCGTGGATGCTGCTTCAGGCATGCCTGAACAGTACAAGAAGTGATTACTAAGCGGTAGCTTTTGTGATCCACGCACCAGGGTGCCCGCCGGTAAGGGATCCCCCCACCGAGTGAGGTTCCGGCAATTTCTAGGTAAGTGTCCGGACACGTCCGTAACCCGGGCCCCTTCATTCCCCTCTATGGGGACATGAGCCTCACCGGGACTCCGTTCCTCTACACGTCCATCGTCCTGTCGGTGGTCGCCCTCATACTGCCGCTCCTCCTGTGGTCGAGGATGCGGGGACCCAAGGTCGTGCGTACCGCGGCCCGGGTCCTGATGCTGCTGTTCGCCCAGGCCACGGCGGTGACGCTGATCTTCGTACTGGTCAACAACGAGAACAACCTGTACGACAACTGGGCCGACCTCCTCGGTACCGGCAACCATGTGCAGCAGGCCGCGAACCTCGGCCAGGACGGCACCGGCGGCATAGCGCTGAAGACGCTGCCCAAGGTGAAGCAGACCTTCGCCGCGGCCAGCGGACCGGGCATGCGCGGAGTGCGGGTCACCCAGCTCAAGGGCCGGATCTCCGGGGTGAACGCCGAGGTCTACGTGTGGCTGCCGCCGCAGTACAACGAGCCGAAGTACAGGAACCACAGGTTCCCGGTCGTGGAACTGCTGCCGGGCTACCCCGGCTCGGCCAAGGCCTGGTTCGGCTCGATGAAGGTGACCCAGCAGCTGGAGCCGCTGATGAGGAGCGGCAGGGTCGCGCCCTTCATCCTGGTCGCGCCGCGCACCAACCTGATGGCCGGCGTGGACACCGGCTGCGCCAACATCCCGGGCACGGTCAACGCCGACAGCTGGCTGAGCATCGACGTCCCGAAGATGGTGACCGACAACTTCCGGGCCGCCCCCGCCCCGGCGAACTGGGCCACCGCCGGCTACTCGGCCGGCGCGCACTGCGCGGTCAAGCTGGCCGTCGCCCACCCGGACCGCTACCGGGCCGCGGTCAGCCTGTCCGGCTACAACGACCCGATCGGCGAACGCAACTCGCTCGCCGCGCAGAACGTGACCCTGCGCGAGCAGAACAACCCCTACCTGCTGCTGAGGAAGGCGGCCAGCCCGCCCCGGATCGCCCTCTACCTGTCCGGCGAGTCCGGTGACGGTTACCAGGCCGGGGTGGCGCTCGAACAGATCGCCAAGGCGCCGACCACCGTGCACGTGGTGTTCCTGCCGCGCAGCGACGGCGGCCACAACATGGCGCTGTGGCGGCCCCAGGTGACGACGGTGTTCGAGTGGCTCACGGTGAACATGGGCCAGAGCCACGTCAGGGGCCGCTCCACTACTCCTCTCGAACAGTCGAGCGCCGGTTCCACGCACGCGGCGCTCGCCAGTGGTACCGCATCGCGAGCAGGCGCAGTACGAAGGCGGTGACGACCGCGAGCCCGCTGGTGAACGGGTTCAGCGCGTCGTAGTGGATGCACAGCACCACGGTCGTCGCCCCGACGATCGCCGGGACCGCGTACAGGTCGCGGTCCCAGCGCAGCAGCGAGGGAACCTCGTTGGCGAGCACGTCCCGGAGCACGCCACCGCCGACCGCGGTGGCGAGCCCCAGGGCGGCGGAGGCGGTGAGGTTGAGGCCGTAGGAGTACGCCTTCGTCGTGCCGCTGACGGCGAACAGGCCGAGGCCGGCCGCGTCGAAGACCAGGACCGCCGACTGGATCCGCTCGACGTGCGGGTGCAGGAAGAACACCACCAGGGCGGCGATGAGCGGGGTGATGAAGTACCCGAGGTCCGTGAAGGCGGCCGGGGGGACGGCCCCGATGATCACGTCCCGGAAGATCCCCCCGCCCAGCGCGGTGACCTCGGCCATCACGCCGATGCCGAAGACGTCGAAGTTCTTGCGGACGGCCAGCAGCGCGCCGGAGATGGCGAACACGAAGATGCCGATGACGTCGAGCGTGTGCTGGACGGAGGGAGAGAAGAGTTGCTGGAGCTGCACCCTGACATTGTGACCCGCCAGGGTGCCTGCACCTTACAAACCCAGGGTCACAGGGCGGGTTTCCCTGTGGTGAACAGCCAGGTCCGGAAGAGGTCGTCCAGCTGCTGCCCGCTGACCCGCTCCGCGAGGCGGACGAAGTCGGCGGTGTCGGCGTTGCCGTAGCGGTGCAGCTTCGTCCAGGCCGGGAGCAGCTTGAAGAACGCGGTGTCGCCGATGCGTTCGCGCAGCATCTGCAGGGTCATCGCGCCGCGCTGGTAGACGGCCGAGGCGAACATGGTGTCGCGCTGCGGGTCGGCGACGGTGATCTGCCAGAAGGGGTTGTCGGCGGCCCGGGAGTTGTAGGCGGCGAGGAACGAGTCGTGGGCGGACCGGGTGCCCTGGTGCTCCGCCCACAGCCACTGGGCGTAGGTGGCGAAGCCCTCGTTGAGCCAGACGTCCTTCCACTGCGCCACGCTCACCGAGTCTCCGAACCACTGGTGGGCCAGCTCGTGCACGATCGTCGTCTCGCTGCGCACCGCCGAGTAGGCCGGCTTGCTCTGCACCTCCAGCGAGAAGCCCGCCTCGGGCATGTCGTCGACGATGGCCCCGGTCTCCTCGAACGGGTACGGCCCGAAGAGCTGCGACCAGTAGTCGGTGGCGGCGGCGGTGACGGCGTACACGTCGACGGAGTTGCTGTTGGCGAGGACGGGGTCGATGGCGACGTAGATCGGGATGCCGGAGGGGGTCTTCCCGGTCCGCACGTCGAACTTCCCGATGGTGGCGGTGGCGAGGTAGGTCGCCATCGGCCTGCCCTCGTGCCAGTGGGTGTAGGTCGAACCGCCCTTGTCGTACGTCGAGACGAGCCGGCCGTTGGAGACCGCGGTCAGGCCCTCGGGCGCCTTGATCCGGATGTCGTAGGTGGCCTTGTCGGAGGGGTGGTCGCTGGACGGGAACCAGGTGGAGGCCGCGTTGGGTTCGCAGGCGACGAAGACGCCGTCGGGGGTCTTCATCCAGCCGTAGTCGGAGCCGAAGACGATGGGGCCGTTGAGGGGCAGGGGTGTCCCGCCGTAGGTGACGGAGACGCTGAACTCCCGGCCCTTGGCGAGCGGGTCCCTCGGCGTCACGGTGATCTCGTCGCCCGCGCGGGTGAACTGGGCGCGTCTGCCGTTCACCTCGACCCTGGTGACGTCCAGCTTCTGCAGGTCGAGGTCGAAGGCGGAGAGGTTCTGGGTGGCGCGCGCGGTGATCGTCGTGCGGCCGTCGAGGCGGCCGGTGTCCGGGGCGTAGGCCACGTCGAGGTCGTAGTGGCGGGCGTCGAAGCCGCCGTTGCCCAGCTGGGGGAAGTAGGGGTCGCCGATGCCGTCGGCGCCCGGGGTGGGGGCGGGCGCGGCCGCGATGACGAAGGAGGCGGCTGCCGCGGTCGCGACAGCCGCCAGACGTGCCGAACGGGAGAGGCGCATGGGTCGTCCCTTCGGTGCATGCTCCGATCAGGCAGATGCACCCGACCCTGCACCTTCCGGTTCAGTCATGTACATGACTTTGCCAATCCGTCACAAAACGACAGCTCCGCCAAATAGGGGTACAGAATCCGATATTCCGAATTCCATCTGAGCTTTATTTGAGGTTATCAATAAAACCATGGCAATGAGATCGCCGCTTTCCTGTCGCACCAACACCCCAGGCGCTAGGTTCACGCTTACGGGGGAGTCAAGCACACGGGGTGGTTGACAGATCTCCCCCGCTCCTCGACCAGGAGCCAGAATCTTGAAGCAGTACACGAGAACCCTGACCGTCGGCGCGGCATTGCTCTCTCTGATCGCCGTGGGCACGACCTCGGCCCAGGCTGCCACGTCCGGAACAAAGCATCCGGACAACTGCGGCACGGAATCGGTATACGAAACCAGCAACGTGCATTCCGACCGGATCGGAATGGTGCCGCCCTCCAGTGCGCCGGGCGGGCACACCCTCGGCATCACCCTCACCGCGGGCACATCGGTCACCGGCACCGTCACCGGCGCCATATCGACCGAAGAGGGCGTCATCTTCGCCAAGGCCAAGGCAAGCGTGAGCGTCTCCATCGCGGTCTCGATGACGGCGTCGGTCTCCTACTCGGACAGCTGGAAGGTGCCGTCCTCCTGGCGGGAGGGATACCTCCACGCCGGCGCCGACCGGAAGGTGATGAACTGGGACGTCGGTCACTACGGCGCGAATTGCAAGTGGGTCGTCCTGCGTAAGGGCGTCGCAAAATATCCGTACCACATTCCGGCGTTCTGGAGCACCAAGGGATGATTTCTGTCGCCGGCGTCCGATTCCCGCAATGCGCGGCGCACATAGCCGTACTGTCCGCGGCTCTGATATCCGCGGCCGGCTGCGGTGACGCGGATTCCTCGGCGCAGCCGCCGACGCATCGAACGGCGGTGCATGATTCGGCGCCCGCGGAAACCAGCTTGCCGACGATGGAATCTCTGAAGTCTCCGGTTCCGTCGGGGAAACTGCTGGTGGCACGGAGCGGGCGGGGCGCCGAGCGGTTCGACGTGCCGCTGGCGAAGGCGGGTTCCACCGTCACGCTGCGCCTGATCTGCCTGGGGCCCGGTGCCGCGAAGGTGACCGACGGATCGGGCGGCTCCGTCCTGGACGTGGCCGGGTGCAACGCCACGGCGGCGTACACCACGGGATTCACCGGGACGAACAGTGACCGGGTGATGCGGCTCGGGGTGAAGCCCTCCGTGGCATGGCGTCTGCTGGTCTGGGGCTGACCCGGGCGATCTTCCGCCAGGCGCGGAACAGGCCGGGACCGGCAGGGGTACCCCTGCCGGTCCCGGCGCGTGTCGTGCGGTGAACGTTCAGTTCGGCCCGTCAGCCGACTCCTGGTCACCCGCTTCCGCCTTGGTGGCATCGGTGATCCCCTCGGAGTCATCGGCCCCCTTGGCAGAAGTCTCCGCCGCGACCGCCGCCGACGTCTGCGCCGACTCCGCGAGGACCTCGTCGGCGACCAGTTCGGCAGCCTCCTTGGCCACGGTCAGCAGGACGGTGTCCTGCGGGGCCTGGTCCTCGAAGTTCTCCGGGTGGTGACAGGCGACCTGCTGTCCGGGCTTCAGCGCGACAAGCTTCGGCTCGGTCGTACGGCAGATCTCCGTCGCCTTCCAGCACCGGGTGTGGAACCGGCAACCGCTGGGCGGGGAGATCGGCGAGGGCACATCGCCCTTGAGCAGGATGCGCTCGCTCTTGGCTTCCTTCCGCTTCGGGTCCGGGATCGGCACCGCCGACATCAGCGCCTTGGTGTACGGGTGCATCGGCGCCTTGTACAGCGAGTCCCGGTCGGCGAGTTCGACGATCTTGCCGAGGTACATCACGGCGATGCGGTCCGAGACGTGCCGGACGACCGAGAGGTCGTGGGCGATGATGACGTAGGTCAGGCCCAGTTCCTCCTGGAGGTCGTCCATGAGGTTCACGACCTGCGCCTGGATCGAGACGTCCAGCGCGGAGACGGGCTCGTCGGCCACCACCAGCTTCGGCTTCAGGGCGAGCGCGCGGGCGATGCCGATGCGCTGGCGCTGACCGCCCGAGAACTCGTGCGGGTAGCGGTTGTAGTGCTCGGGGTTGAGACCGACCACCGACAGCAGCCGCTGCACCTCCTTCTTGATCCCGCCCTCCGGCGTCACGCCCTGGAGCTTGAAGGGGGCTCCGATGATCGTGCCGATGGTGTGGCGCGGGTTCAGCGAGGAGTACGGGTCCTGGAAGATCATCTGCACGTCGCGGCGCAGCGGACGCATGCCGCCGACACCGAGGTGCGTGATGTCCTTGCCCTCGAACTCGACCTTGCCGCCGGTCGGCTCCAGCAGCCGGGTGATCAGCCGGCCCATCGTCGACTTGCCGCAGCCGGACTCGCCCACGACACCGAGGGTTTCACCGGCCCTGACCTCGAAGTCGAGCCCGTCGACCGCGTGCACGGCGCCGACCTGCCGCTGGAGCAGACCCTTCTTGATCGGGAAGTGCTTCTGGAGCCCGGTCACCTTGAGCAGGGTCTCGCCCTGGGCCGTGCCCGCGGCGGAAGCGGCGCTCTGCGCAGGGATGGTCACTGCGGTGTCCTTGGGGTTCTCGCTCACAGCTTCGGCGCAATCTCTTCGGTCCAGATCCGCTCCCGCTGCTCCTGCGTCATGTGGCAGGCGGCCCAGTGCCGGCCGCCGACCTCGGTCAGCTCCGGGCGGACCGTGCGGGTGACGTTGTCCTTGGGGACGTCCGCGTACGGACAGCGCGGGTTGAAGGCGCAGCCGGACGGGATGTTGATCAGCGAGGGCGGAGAGCCCTTCACCGGGATCAGGCGCTCCTGCTGCTCACGGTCGAGACGCGGCATCGAGCCGAGCAGACCCCAGGTGTAGGGGTGGCGGGGCTCGTAGAACACCTTCTCGGCCGGCCCGCGCTCCACACAGCGGCCGCCATACATCACCAGGATGTCGTCCGCGAGTTCGGCGACGACGCCCAGGTCGTGGGTGATGACGATGACCGCGGAGCCGAACTCCTTCTGCAGGTCCCGGATCAGGTCGAGGATCTGCGCCTGGACGGTCACGTCCAGGGCCGTCGTCGGCTCGTCCGCGATGAGCAGTTCAGGGTTGTTGACCAACGACATCGCGATCATCGCACGCTGGCGCATACCGCCGGAGAACTCGTGCGGGTAGCTGTCCACCCGCTTGTCCGGCTGGGGAATGCCCACCCGGTCGAGCATCTCGACCGCGCGCCGCTTGGCGGCCTTCTTGTCCACGTCGTGGTGGATGCGGTACGCCTCCACGATCTGCTGGCCGATCGTGTAGTACGGGTGCAGCGCGGACAGCGGGTCCTGGAAGATCATCGACATCTGGCGGCCGCGGAGCTTGCGCACCTCGTCCGGCGGGCTGCTCAGCAGCTCGGTGCCGTCCAGCCAGATCTCGCCGGAGATCTGCGCCTTGCGCTTGCCGTACTGCCCGGCGGTGTGCAGGCCCATGATGCCGAGCGAGGTCACCGACTTGCCGGAACCCGACTCGCCCACGATGCCGAGGGTCTTGCCCTTCTCCAGTTGGAAGGACAGCCCGTCGACGGACTTGACCAGACCGTCGTCGGTCGGGAAGTGCACCTTCAGGTCGCGTACTTCCAGGAACGACGTCGGAGCGGGCGAGGCGCTCGTGGGCTCGCCCACGGCCGCACCGCTCTTGCTCAATTCGGTCATGACAGCCTCACTCGGGGGTCGATCACGGCGTAGAGGATGTCCACCACGAGGTTGGCGATCAGCACCGCGAGAGAAGTGATCAGGGTGACGCCCAGGATGATGGGAAGGTCCTGGTTCTTGATGGCGGTGAGCACCGCCTGGCCGAGACCGGGCAGGCTGAACGTCGTCTCGGTCAGGATGGCGCCGCCGATGAGAGCACCGAGGTCCATACCGAGCATCGTCAGGATCGGCGTCATCGTGGAGCGCATGGCGTGCTTGCCGATGACGACCTGTTCCTTGAGGCCCTTCGCGCGTGCCGTGCGGATGTAGTCCTCACCGAGGATCTCCAGCATGGTGGCGCGGGTGATGCGGGCGTACATGGCGGCGTAGAGGAAGGCGAGGGTGATCCAGGGCAGGATCATGCCGCCGAGCCAGCCGGAGAAGCTCTGGGCCAACGGCACGTACTGGCCGTTGATCCAGTTCAGTCCGTAACTGAAGACCGCCAGCGACAGCAGACCAGTGAAGTAGATGGGCAGGGACACACCGCCGAGCGCGACCACCATGGCCGTGCGGTCCCAGATGCTGCCCCGCTTGAGCGCGGAGAGCACACCCGCCGCGACACCGAAGACCAGCCACAGCACGGCGGCGCCGAGCGCGAGACCCAGGGTCACCGGGAAGCGGTCGGTCAGCACCGGCCAGACGGCCTGCTCGCTACGGAAGGAGTAGCCGAAGCACGGCGCGGCACAGTGGGTGACGTCACCGCCGGCCGCGTAGGTGCGGCCCACGAAGATGCCCTTGAAGAAGTGCCAGACCTGCACGAAGATCGGGTCGCTCAGACCCAGCTTCTCCCGCACCGCCGCGACGGCGTGCGGGTCGGCCTGCTTGCCCACGAAGCTCGTGGCGATGTCCACGCCCGCCCACTTGGGGACGAGGAAGAAGATGCTGAAGACCACCAGGATGATGACGACCAGCATCACTGCGGCGGCGAACAGCCGCCTGATGAGGTAAGCGAGCACAGCTAACGGCCCGCCGCGGGACGCGGGCCACCGGAGGTCTTCCGGTGGCCCACAGTCCTGCCGCGCCGGCCTTCACCTGCCTTTCGTGCCGTACGGCGGGTGTGCCGGGATTACTTCGTGGACTTCAGACCGATGTTGACGAAGTCGTAGTAGCCGCTGTACGCGTTCGTCGTGTACACGTTGCCGATACGCGAGGAGCGCCAGTTCAGGAGTCGCTCGAACGTGAAGGGCAGGTAGTACGCGCCCTCGGTGACCTTGTGGTTGATCTCCGTGGCGATCTGCGTCTTCTTCGCCTCGTCCTGCTGGGTGGTGTACTGGTCGAACAGCCCGTCGATCGTCTTGTCCTTGATCAGGGCGAAGTTGTTGTTACCGCTCTGCAGGATGTACTTGCTGTCCCACAGCGGGGCGCCGTAGCCCTGGACGGTCGGGAAGTCCGCGCCCCAGCCCATGATGATGATGCCGAGCTTCTTCTTCGCGACGTTCGAGGGGGAGCCGATGATGCCGGAGGTCTGCGAACCGTCGTACTGGTAGATGTCGGCCTGGATGCCGACCTTCTTCAGGGCCTCCTGCAGGGACGTGGCCGTGGCCACCTCCTGCTGCTTGTTGTTGCGGACGGCGATGGTGGTCTTGAAGCCGTTCGGCTGACCGCAGGCCTTCAGCGCCTTCTTGGCCAGGTCGTCGTTGCCGGTCTTGTTGGCACCGGAGATCTGGTACGGGTCGTACTTCTGGCCCTCGCCGCCGGCGATGGCAGGCGGGAGCATGTTGGTGCCGATGTCGCCACCGGCGATCGGGCCACCGCGCGCGGTCTGCAGCGACACGTGGTCCGCCGCGTAGATGACCGCCTTGCGGCACTCGATGTTGTCGAACGGCTTGACGCTCTGCGGGAAGACCGCGTAGCGGATGAAGCCGGAGACCGGGTTGTCCAGGTTGGCCTTGTGCTGCTTCAGGGCGATGGTGCGGCCCTGCGGGCCCAGGCCCGTCTGGCTGGCGTCGATGTCGTAGTCGCCGTTGATCAGGCGCTGGTCCATGTCGGACTGGTTCGAGGAGATCGTCAGCGAGATCTTGTCCGGGTACGCCTTGCGCACCGGGTCGGACGACGCCTTCCAGTTGGTGTTGCGGACCAGCACCAGCTTCTTGCCGGGGCTGTACGACTGGAACTTGTACGGACCGGAGGAGAAGGGGTGCAGCGTGTACTTCGCCTTGGTGTCCTTGTCCTGACGGACCGGGGACGCCGTGACCATGGCGAGGACCTGCCGGAAGTCCGAGTTCGCGACGGGCAGATGGAAGACGATCGTCTTGGCGTCGGGCGTGGAGATCGCCTTCAGGCCGAGATGGTCCGCCGAGGTGTCCTTGTAGGGACCCTTGTAGGTGTTCTTCGGGTCGAGCATCTGCTGGAGGTAGATCGGGCCGCCGGACAGCACGTCCTGCGCCCAGACCCGCTCGATGCCGTACTTGATGTCCTGGGAGGTGATGGTCTTGCCGTCCTCCCAGGTGATCCCGTCACGCAGGTGGAACGTGTACGTCTTGCCGTCGGCCGAGACCTGCCCCATGTCGGTGGCCAGGTCGGGCGTGAGCTCGGCGCCCGCGGCACCCGGCTCGGTCTTGAACGTGAGCAGCTGACGGCTGTAGTAGCGCGAGAAGTCCCACATGAAGCCGTAGTAACCGCGCGTGGTGTCCCAGAAGTCGGCGTCCTGAGGGGAGACGAACTTCAGCTCGCCGCCCTTCTTGACCAGCGAGGCCTGGGCGACCTTGTTGTTCGCCGCGTCGAAGCCGGCCGCGCCGTTCTTCGAACCGCTGTCGTCGCTGTTGCCGCCGCCGCACGCCGCCATGGCCAGCATGCCGGCGACCGCAGCAGCAGCGGCCAGCGCCTGCTTACGCCGCCCTGAGGTGCGTTGGGTAGTCACGATCTCGGATCCTCCGGTTTTGATGAGAGACCCCGTGTAGATGGGCACGGGACGCTTGGGTAAGGCGGTTCAGCGGGAGCCCTTCGGGTCCAGCGCGTCTCGCACGCCGTCGCCGAAGAGGTTGAAGGCCAGAACGGTGATGAAGATCGCCACGCCGGGGACGACCATGTACATGGGGTCCGAGTCGTAGTAGTCGATCGCCGTGGAGAGCATCTGCCCCCAGGAGGAGGTGGGCGGCTTGACGCCCACACCCAGGAAGCTGAGTGCCGCCTCGGTGAGGATGTTGGTGGGGATCATCATCGTCGTGTAGACGATGATCGGCGCGACCAGGTTGGGCAGCAGTTCCTTGAAAAGGATGTAGAAGCGCCCGGCGCCCAGCGATCGGGCGGCCTCGACGTACTCGCGCTCACGCATCGAGAGGGTCTGTCCGCGCACCACGCGTCCGATGTACGGCCAGCCGAAGAATCCGATGACGAGGATCATCACGAACACACGCACACTGGATCCGCTCAGCCCCAGCATGTCGTTCGGCATCACGGAGACCAGCGCGATGATGAAGAGCAGCTGCGGGAAGGCCAGCAGACCGTCCATGACACGGCTGATCACCGAGTCCACCCAGCCGCCGAAGAAGCCGGCCAGGATGCCGAGGACAGTGCCGAGGGCGACGGCGACGATCGCGGACAGGAAGCCGACGAGGAGGGAGATCTGGGCGCCGTAGAGGATCCGCGCGAAGATGTCGCGGCCGTTGACGGGCTCGACGCCGAGCAGGTGGTCGCCGCTGATGCCGCCCAACGACCCCTTGGGGGTGCCGAACAGAGGGTCGATCAGGCTCTCGTGGAAGGTGTCCGGATCCTGCCCGATCAGGTTGGCGATCACTGGGGCGAGGACGGCGACCAGGATGAGGAGAAGCACGACGACACCGCCCGAGAGGGCGAGTTTGTCGCGCTTGAGCCGCTCCCAGGCGATCCGGCCCAGGGAACGTCCCTGCACGGCCTTGTCGCCGGCGTTGGCAGCCGCCGCTTCTTCGGCCGCGCTCGGGGCCGCCTCTGCGGTCGGCTCGTGCAATGGTGCCGTCATCTGGCAGGGACCCCTCTCAACCGGCGGTAGCCGGCTTGCACTTGCCGCTGGTAGCGGCATGATCACTCTCTCCTGGGCAGGGATGAACACCCCTTGGAGCGCGAGTCTTCAACGCTGCGGCGACCGGTTACCAGAGTTGACGGCGAATGGATGCGCAACCGTGATACGAGCAAGGTGTTTCGTTATCCGAACGACGGGTAACGCATGTCGGACAGGTTCAAATGCGACAAGTCGTCACACAGGCTGCCCAACTTCCCTCATCTACGCGCAGAGACTCCCCCCGGACTCAACCCCACCATTGAACCATCCGCCAGAGGTGTGTGATGCAGACCACAATCCGGTGGATGCTTGCCCCACCTTGCCTGACCGTGAGCGATTCACACCCCGTCACAGGACCGACAATCGCGGCATTCACCATCCGGAACCGGGATTCCACAAGACCAATTTGAGGATGCCTTGAGGAACCCCTTTCACGTTCCCCTTTTCTCGCTTGTAGCGCACACGCCACGGCGATAACTTCATGCCCCGTCAGCGGAAGAACCGCGACTGCAAGGGGAAACGGGGAAAACAGAATGACAAGCATCGGAATGACCGGCCGTGCCGCGGCCACCGCAGTAATTCTGGTCGGTGCCGCTTTGGCGGTGCCGACGTCCGCCTCCGCGACCGAGGCGCACCGGGGGAACTGCGGCACCGGACATTTCTGGGACATCGACACGGTGGGCCCGCGGTACTACCAAGCATCGGGCGGCGCCGTGGGCGCGTACAACTCCAGCTCGCAGACCTCGACGCTCAAGTACACCCTCAGCATCACCAAGTCGCGTACGTCCGGCTGGACCACCGGGGGCGGCCTGAGCGTCAAGGTCGCCGTGGCCGAAATCAACGGGAACACCAACTACACGGTATCCAAGTCGAACACCACGGGCATCTCCGTGGAACACAACCTCAGCGTTCCTGGAAAGCGCTACGGCTACATCACGCCGAAGGTGGAATTTCAGAAGTTCCACATAGTCAAGGCGCACTACGGAGTGAACTGCAAGACCGTCGTCGACAAGGACTACGGTGTCTTCCAGGCCGTCACCGCGAAGATCTTCTACTCCACGTGTGTCGGGAAGTCGCAGTGCACTCCCAAGCCGTGACCCCGTGACAACTGTGCCCGCCTCTCGGACGAGAGGCGGGCACAGCGCTGTCAGAAGGCGCTGGGTGCCTGGGGATACCCGTACCCCGACGCCGGCGCCGGGGGCAGTGCCGCGTGGGCCTCGCGGTCGTAGAACGGCCGTGCCGTCGCCCGCATCCACATCACGACCGGGTCGTACTCGTCGGTCATCGCCACCGTCGACACCGGCAGCCCGTCCGGCACCGCCCCGATGGACTGCTGCATCATCGCCCGCACCGAGTCCACCGCCGGCGGCGACGTGTCGTACACGTCCAGGCCGATCGCGAGGTACGGCGCGCCGAGCGCCGGCTGCACCCACGCGCGGCGCAGCGAGCGGACCGCGGGGGTGCGGTGGGCGTTCTGCGTGAGCAGGGCGTAGAACTGCGGGACCTCGACGGCCGGTTCGGTGAGCCGCAGCGGACCGGCCGGCTGGCGGTCCAGGCCGGTGGCGATGCGGCGCAGGTCGAGCCAGGGGATGCCGACGCCGCCGCCCGGGGCGTGCGGGTTGAGCCAGAGACCGAAGTGGTCGGGGTAGAGCGTGCGGGCCACGTCGATGCCGTCGACGACCTCGTACGACCGGTTCCAGCCGCTCGCGGAGAGCTCCTGGGCCGAGGTCACGCACGGGGCGTAGCCGTGGCCGTCGACCTCCATGTTCCCGTACTGGGCGTCGGGGGAGCCGGCCTGGCCGTGCCAGAGCAGCATCCAGATCTGGCCGGAGGAGGGCGTGGCGAGGGCGCGGAGGAGTGCCTCATAGGCGTCGTAGCGCCCGGGGGTTACCTGGCGCAGCATGTGCTCGACCTGTCCGGTCGCCGCGGTGCCGCTGGCGCTCACGTGTTACCGCCCCTTCATTGAGTTACCCCGCGTATGAGGGTTGCCCCGCGTTCGGAGACAGCTTATGCGCCCAGGGGGCCGGGGCCGATTGTCCGTGCGCGGGTGCGGCTTCGTGGTGGCCGGCCGCCCCCACGCGGTGACCGGCCGCACCCACGCGGTTGCCGGCCGCGCCCACGCGATGGCCGGCCGCACCCACGTGGCGCAGCCCGCCCACCGATCCGGTCCCGCGCCCCTGACGGGCGCGTTCAGTGGCCGTACTGGTAGAAGGGCCGGACGTGTTCGCGCATCCAGTGGCCCACCGGGTCGTCCGCGACGTCCAGCAGCACCAGGTTCACCGGCCACTGCACCGGGGCCCGGCCCAGTGCCTTGCCCAGCGCGTCCAGGGGCAGGGCCCGCAGGTCGCCCTCCCACTGGGAGAGTTCGACGCCCACGAACATCACCGGGTCCGCCGTCTCGATCGCGGCCAGGCAGCGGCGGGCCGAGGCGACCACGCCGATCGCCGCGAACTCCGCCGACGCCGCGGCCAGGAAGTCCATCGGCTCGTCCTGCCAGTCCGGTTCGAAGAGGCGGACCCGGCCGCCGGAGGCGGGGCCGTCCAGCTCGGTGCGCCCGGTCCGGCAGAGCTCGGCGACCGCTCCCGGCGGCAGCGGGAGACCGACCACCCCGCCGGGATTCACGGCGATGCCGACCTGCGGGGGCAGGCCGCGGGCGAACTCGACGGCCGGGGCGATCGTGTACGAAAGGTGGGAGCCGGCGACCAGGCGGAACTGCTCCTCGGAGCTGAAGACCGGCACGTACACCTGGCCCTCGATCTGCGTGGTGGGCAGGTCCAGCGGGCCGCTGTGCGGGCCGCCGCCCTCCGGCAGCGGGATCCACAGGAAGCTCCGGCCCAGTACCTCGATGAGCCGGCCCGCCGCCGCGGGCACGCCGAGGGAGGCCGACAGGACCTCCTCCAGTTCGTTGCCGGGCCACCCGCCGTGGGGGTGGGGGTGCGCCTGTGCCGGGAAGTCCGCGGGAATGTCCGCCGGGAAGTCCATCTGCCTACCACCTGCTGGAAACCGCTGCTGAGGGTGGAAAGGCTAGCGGGTGGCACCGACGACGCCACCCCACCAGCCGGTTCGGGACGGGCCGGCGGTCTCAGCACGCGAAGGCGATCCGGCGCAGTGCGTCCGCCGCCGCCCGGTCCAGCAGGACCGCCGAGCCGACGCCCGCGGGCAGGTCGCCCTTCTCCACCGCGCGCAGCAGCCGGCCGGCCGCCCGGCGGTGGCGCAGGAAGGCGTACCGGGAGACGCCCCGGCCGCGCTCCCGCTGGCCGTCCAGCGCCGTGCCGGCGGTGACGTCCAGGAGGAGCAGGTGCAGGGTGCCGCCGCGGCGGCGGGCCTCGCGGGCCAGCCAGTCGCGGACCCAGGCCTGGGTCCCGCAGTCGTGCACGACCACGCCCTCGCCGGTGCCGAGGGCCCGGCGCAGCCCGGCGTAGTGGGCCAGGCGGACCAGGGGGCGGTAGACGGCGTACGGCAGGAGGCGGGCCAGGCGGGCGTCCCAGCGGTCGCGGGTGTCCTGGGAGTCGATGCGCAGGCCCTGGACGGTGCGGTGCATCAGGGTGGACTTGCCGCTGCCGGGCAGCCCGGTGACCACCACCAGATCACGGGCGCCGAAGAGCAGTCCGTGCGGGCTGTGCCCGGCGCGGTCGCGCAGGTCGCGGACGACCGGCGCGGGGCCCGCTCCGCAGCGCTCCCGGGTCCGGGCCGTCCGCTGCTGGGGCAGGGCGACGCCCGTGGTCGTCGCGTATGCCGTGGTCCTTGTCACCGTGACCGTCCTCCCTGGGGGTTCAGGAAAGGTTCTCCCCACTTAATGTAAAGAGAAGGTAATGCACGATGTCTCGCGGTTCGGTGCGCGGCGTGCCACAGCCGTGTCACAGCGGCGGGAACCGAGTCCGGCTGCCGTGCGGCCGGGCGGCGTGCAATGATGTCCGCGCCAACTGCATACCGGCCGCTTGAATCCGCGCGGGAGAGTCCCCAGCCGTCGTCGCTGGGGCGCCGAAGGAGCAAGTCCCTCCCTTGAATCTCTCAGGCCCCGTTACCGCGCGGGCGAGGCACATCTGAAAAGCGGGCCGCTGTGTCAGTGGCTCCACCCAAGGTGCAAGCCGTGCCCACGTTCGTGGTCAGGGCGAACCTCTCAGGTTCCGATGACAGATGGGGAGGACAGACCTCGCCTGTCATGCCCTTGGGACCTCCGGGAGACGACCGACCGATGAGCAGTACCGATTCCGCCGCACTGCGCCACACCGCGCTCGACGCCCTGCACCGCTCGCTCGGCGCGACCATGACCGACTTCGCCGGCTGGGACATGCCCCTGCGCTACGGCTCCGAGCGCGACGAGCACGTCGCGGTGCGCACCAGGGCCGGGCTCTTCGACCTCTCCCACATGGGCGAGATCACCGTGACCGGGCCCCAGGCGGCCCAGCTGCTGAACCACGCCCTGGTCGGCGACATCGCCGCCGTGGGCGTCGGCCGCGCCCGCTACACCATGATCTGCCGCGCGGACGGCGGCATCCTGGACGACCTGATCGTCTACCGGCTCGCCGAGGCCGAGTACCTGGTCGTCGCCAACGCCTCCAACGCCCAGGTCGTCCTCGACGCGCTCGTGGAGCGGTCCGCCGGGTTCGACGCCGAGGTGCGGGACGACCGGGACGCGTACGCCCTGATCGCGGTCCAGGGACCGGAGGCGCCGGGGATCCTGAAGTCGCTGACCGACGCCGACCTGGACGGCCTGAAGTACTACGCCGGCCTGCCCGGCACGGTCGCGGGCGTGCCGGCGCTGATCGCGCGCACCGGCTACACCGGCGAGGACGGCTTCGAGCTGTTCGTGAAGCCGGAGCACGCCGTGGAGCTGTGGCAGGCGCTGACCGAGGCGGGCGCCCCGGTGGGCCTGGTGCCGTGCGGGCTGTCCTGCCGGGACACCCTGCGCCTGGAGGCGGGCATGCCGCTGTACGGCCACGAACTGACCACGGAGCTGACCCCCTTCGACGCCGGGCTCGGCCGGGTGGTGAAGTTCGAGAAGGAGGGCGACTTCGTGGGGCGCGCGGCGCTCGCCGAGGCCGCCGCCCGTGCGGCGCAGAACCCGCCGCGGGTGCTCGTCGGCCTGGTCGCCGAGGGGCGCCGGGTGCCGCGCGCCGGGTACTCGGTGGTGGCCGGCGGCGAGGTCGTCGGCGAGGTCACCTCCGGTGCCCCCTCCCCCACTCTGGGCAGGCCGATCGCCATGGCGTACGTCGACGCGGCGCACTCGGCGCCGGGCACGGCGGGCGTCGGCGTGGACATCCGGGGCAGTCACGAACCGTACGAGGTCGTGCCGCTGCCCTTCTACAAGCGTCAGAAGTGACCGCCGCTACCGGCGTCGGCACCCGCCACCGGGCGTGACCTGGCGCACATCGCCGCTGGTCACAAGCGTTCCCAGCAGTCCCCCATTCACCAGCACTCCCCCGCGTACAGGAGAATTCAGGCCATGAGCAACCCCCAGCAGCTGCGTTACAGCAAGGAGCACGAGTGGCTGACGGCCGCCGAGGACGGCGTGGCCACGGTCGGCATCACGGAGCACGCGGCCAACGCGCTCGGTGACGTCGTCTTCGTCCAGCTCCCGGCGGTCGGCGACACGGTGACCGCGGGCGAGTCCTGCGGCGAGCTGGAGTCGACCAAGTCGGTGTCCGACCTGTACGCGCCGGTCACCGGTGAGATCACCGCGGTCAACGAGGACGTCGTCGACGACCCCTCGCTGGTGAACTCGGCCCCCTTCGAGGGCGGCTGGCTGTTCAAGGTGCGCGTCACGGAGGAGCCGGCCGAGCTGCTCTCCGCCGACGAGTACACCGCCTTCACCGCCGGCTGAGAGCCGCCGCGGACCCCGGCCTAGGAGTCGTAGAAACAGATGTCCGTTCTGAACACGCCCCTGCACGAACTCGACCCGGAGGTAGCCGCCGCGGTCGACGCCGAGCTGGAGCGCCAGCAGTCCACCCTGGAGATGATCGCCTCGGAGAACTTCGCTCCGCTCGCGGTCATGGAGGCGCAGGGCTCGGTCCTCACCAACAAGTACGCCGAGGGCTATCCGGGCCGCCGCTACTACGGCGGCTGCGAGCACGTCGACGTCACCGAGCAGATCGCCATCGACCGGGTGAAGGAGCTGTTCGGCGCCGAGTACGCCAACGTGCAGCCGCACTCCGGTGCCTCCGCCAACCAGGCGGCCCTGTTCGCGCTGGCCCAGCCCGGCGACACCATCCTGGGCCTGGACCTCGCGCACGGCGGCCACCTGACCCACGGCATGCGGCTGAACTTCTCCGGCAAGCAGTTCGACGTGGTCGCCTACCACGTGGACGACTCCGGTCTCGTCGACATGGCCGAGGTGGAGCGGCTCGCCAAGGAGCACCGCCCGAAGGTGATCATCGCGGGCTGGTCGGCGTACCCGCGGCAGCTGGACTTCGCGGAGTTCCGCCGGATCGCCGACGCGGTCGAGGCGTACCTGTGGGTCGACATGGCGCACTTCGCCGGCCTGGTGGCGGCGGGGCTGCACCCGAACCCGGTGCCGTACGCCGACGTGGTCACCTCCACCACCCACAAGACCCTCGGCGGCCCGCGCGGCGGCATCATCCTGGCCCGCCAGGCCTTCGCGAAGAAACTGAACTCGTCCGTCTTCCCGGGCTTCCAGGGCGGTCCCCTGGAGCACGTGATCGCGGCGAAGGCGGTCTCCTTCAAGGTCGCGGCGAGCGAGGACTTCAAGGAGCGGCAGCGTCGTACGGTGGACGGGGCGCGCATCCTCGCCGAGCGGCTGACGGCGCCCGACGCCCGCGAGGCCGGGGTGAACGTCCTGTCCGGCGGCACGGACGTGCACCTGATCCTCGTCGACCTGCGCGAGTCCGAGCTGGACGGGCAGCAGGCCGAGGACCGGCTCCACGAGGTCGGCATCACGGTCAACCGCAACGCCGTCCCGAACGACCCGCGGCCCCCGATGGTGACCTCGGGTCTGCGGATCGGCACCCCGGCGCTGGCCACGCGCGGCTTCACGGCCGAGGACTTCGCGGAGGTCGCGGACGTGATCGCCGAGACGCTCAAGCCGTCGTACGACGCGAAGGCGCTGCGGGCCCGCGTGGTGGCGCTGACCGACAAGCACCCGCTGTACCCGGGTCTGAACAAGTAGTTCCCTGGTGGGGGCACCCGAGGACGTGTGCCCCCACCCTTTTCGGAGGAGTTCCCGTGGCCATCTCGGTCTTCGACCTGTTCTCGATCGGCATCGGCCCGTCGAGCTCCCACACCGTCGGCCCGATGCGCGCGGCCCGCATGTTCGCCCGCCGCCTGCGCAACGAGGGGCTGCTGGAGTCCGTCGCCTCGATACGCGCCGAGCTGTACGGCTCCCTCGGCGCGACCGGCCACGGCCACGGCACCCCGAAGGCGGTGCTGCTCGGCCTGGAGGGCGCCTCGCCGCGCTCGGTGGCTGTGGAGACGGCCGACGACCGCGTCGAGGCGATCAGGAGCACCGGCCGTCTGTCCCTGCTGGGCGAGCACGAGATCGCCTTCTCCTTCGACGAAGACCTCAAACTCCACCGCCGCAAGGCCCTGCCCTACCACGCGAACGGCATGACCCTGTGGGCCCGCGACGCGCAGGGCGCCGAACTCCTCTCCAAGACGTACTACTCGGTCGGCGGCGGGTTCGTCGTCGACGAGGACGCGGTCGGCGCGGATCGCATCGTGCTGGACGACACGGTCCTGAAGTACCCCTTCCGCACCGGCGACGAGCTGCTGCGCCTGACGAAGGACACGGGTCTGTCGATCTCCGCGCTGATGCTGGAGAACGAGCGGGCCTGGCGCACCGAGGAGGAGATCCGCGCGGGGCTGCTGGACATCTGGCGGGTGATGCAGGCGTGCGTGACGCGCGGCATGTCCCGCGAGGGCATCCTGCCGGGCGGACTGCGGGTCAAGCGCCGGGCCGCCGTGACCGCCCGCCAGCTGCGGGCCGAGGGCGACCCGCTGGCCCACGCGATGGAGTGGATCACGCTCTACGCGATGGCCGTGAACGAGGAGAACGCGGCGGGCGGCCGCGTGGTCACCGCCCCCACCAACGGCGCGGCCGGCATCATCCCGGCGGTCCTGCACTACTACATCAACTTCGTCCCGGGCGCCGACGAGGACGGCGTGGTCCGCTTCCTCCTCGCCGCCGGCGCGATCGGCATGCTCTTCAAGGAGAACGCCTCCATCTCCGGCGCCGAGGTCGGCTGCCAGGGCGAGGTCGGATCGGCCTGCTCGATGGCGGCGGGCGCGCTCGCCGAGGTCCTCGGCGGCTCCCCGGAACAGGTGGAGAACGCCGCCGAGATCGGCATGGAGCACAACCTCGGCCTGACCTGCGACCCGGTCGGCGGCCTGGTCCAGATCCCCTGCATCGAACGCAACGGCATGGCCGCGGTCAAGGCGGTCACCGCGGCCCGCATGGCCATGCGCGGCGACGGCTCCCACAAGGTGTCTCTGGACAAGGTCATCAAGACCATGAAGGACACGGGCGCCGACATGAGCGTCAAGTACAAGGAAACGGCCCGGGGCGGGCTGGCGGTGAACATCATCGAGTGCTAGGGAAAAGGACCCTGACCAGCGCGTTGGCGCCTTTCAGTGCTGTCAGGGCCTTCCCTGCTGAGTTGACCGTGAACTTCCCGGTACGCGTCGAAGTCGCCATTGTCGATCACGGCGGGCGGAGGAGGTCCGTACCCCGCGGCGCCGGATCCGCCCACCTGCCGTTCCGTCCAGTTGTGCGGCGTCCACCGCCGTATCATGGCGGCACACGGGAAGGAGCCCTCCATGAGCGTCGACTCGATCATGCACACCGAGTTCCCCAAGGGGTACACGGTCCTGTTCGGGGCCGAGGGAAAGGTGATCCTGACCCCGCAGAGCTTCGAGCACTCCAGCACGATCAAGTCGATGCAGTACGACACGATCCTGTCGCTCGGACGACACGCGAAGACACCCTCGGACGTCTACATCGACTTCCCCGCAGATGAGAACTCCGCCCCCGACCTGGCCATCCTGCGCGAGGACGCGCGCAAGGAAGGCAAGCGCTACAGCTTCGAGGATGTCCTGCTGATCTCGGAGGTCGTCTCCACGTCCTCCGCCCGCAAGGACTACGACGACTGCACCGCGAAGTACGGCCGGTACGGCATCCCCGTCTACCTCGTCGTGGACCCCTACGCCCGGGAGGTCGTCCTGCACACCGAGCCCACCTCGAGCGGCTACAGCACCGCACACACCCGCGCATACGGCACGGGCAAGCTCCCCATCCCCCTGGCCGACGGCCGCACCTTCACCCTCGACCTCGACGAACTCCCCGTACCGGAACCGGAAGCCGACGCTCGCTGAGAAGACGGGGCCCCGTTCCGGTCGGCCCCGGGGGCCCGGGAACCGCCACCGACTCGCGGCGGATGCCGAACGACGCACCGTGGTGGTGGACAGATCGATCCGACCACCACCGGACGCCGGGTCAGGTGCGGGTGAGGTCGGACAGGAGCGCGAGCAGGAGGCGTTCCTCCAGGACCGCGCTTCCCGACGCCTCCGTGGCGCGGGCCAGTCCAGGATCCCAGGGGCTGGCCGCGGGCGGTCCCGCGAGCGGTGTGGACTCGCCCTCGCCGAGTGCCGCCGTGTAATCGGTAGTCGGCGGCCGTCATCCGCCAGGGGCGGGCACCGTGGTGGGCCACGGCGTCCGCGGTGATGCTCAGGCCGGCCCGGTCGAAGTCGGCGCGCCAGTTCGGCCGGCTCCCGCGCGTGCGGCGTCACCGAGCAGTTTTTCGAGCGGGGTGCCGGGGACGAGGGCTTTGGTGTCACCGTTGGCCCACCCCCGGCGAGGACCCGCAGCGGCAGGGCGCCGGCCGCGTGTCCGGGGATCCGTTCCAAGTCGTCGGCCAGCCTTTCGAGCATGCGTACCGCCGCGTCGAGGAACGGCGCGTCCCCCGGCGTACGAGACGGGTGAGGGTGCCGTCGGCGGCGATCCTGTCCAGCCAGGTGGCGAACCATCCCTGCCCGTCACGGCAGGGGTTGTTCGGTCCAGATGATCTTGCCGTCCGTGGTGTAGCGGGTTCCCCAGTGCTGGGTGAACTGGGCGATGAGGAAGAGTCCTCGTCCGTCCTCGTCCGTGTTCCGGGCGCGGCGCAGCCGAGGCGACGTGCTGCTGCCGTCGGAGACCTCACAGATCAGTGCGCGGTCGCAGAGCAGCCGGAGCCGGATCGGGCCGCTCGCGTGCCGGATGGCGTTGGTGACCAGTTCGCTGGCGACGAGTTCGGTGGTGAAGGCCAGTTGGTCCAGCCCCCAGGCGGCCAGCTGCTTGGTGACGGCCGCGCGGGAGCGGGAGACGATCGCCGGGTCGCTGGGCCACTCCCACTCGGCGACCTGCTCCGGCCCCAGGGCGTGCGTACGGGCGACGAGCAAGGCCACGTCGTCACTCGGGCGGGACGGGAGCAGTGCGTCCAGGACCGCGTCGCAGGTGTCTTCCGGCGCCCGGTCGGCACAGGCCAGGACAGCGCGAAGCTTGTCCAGGCCGATGTCGATGTCGCGGCCCCTGTCCTCGATCAGGCCGTCGGTGTACAGCACCAGTTGACTGCCCTCGGCCAGCTCCAACTCGACTGTTTCGAAGGGCATCCCGCCCAGCCCGAGCGGCGGTCCCGACGGCAGATCGACGAAGTCCACCGCGCCGTCGGGTGTGACCACCGCAGGGGCCGGGTGACCGGCACGAGTGAGGGTGCAGCGCCGGGACACCTGGTCGTACACGGCGTACAGGCAGGTCGCACCGACGATTCCGGAGTCCTGGTAACTGGGCTCCACCGCCCAGCCCTCGCCCCGGTCGAGCCCCCCGACCAGGTCGTCCAGCTGCGTGAGGAGTTCGTCGGGCTGCAGGTCCAGGGAGGAGAAGTTGTGCACGGCGGTGCGCAGCCGGCCCATGGTGGCCGCGGCGTGCAGGCCGTGCCCGACCACGTCGCCGACCACGAACGCCACGCGGGCGCCGGACAGCGGAATGACGTCGAACCAGTCGCCGCCCACCCCGGCCTGCGCGGGCAGGTAGCGGCAGGCGACCTCGACGGCGGTCGGCTCGGGCCGACCCCGGGGCAGCAGGCTGCGCTGCAGCGCCAGGGCGGTGTTGTGCTCGCGCGTGTAACGGCGGGCGTTGTCGATGCAGATCGCGGCGCGGCCGACCAGCTCCTGGGCGAGGGACAGGTCGTCGTCCTCGAAGGGGGCGGGCTTCTCGGAGCGGTAGAAGCTCGCCACGCCGAGGATCGTGCCACGGGCCCGCAGGGGCACCGTGATCAGGGAGTGGATGCCCTGCGCGAGGGCCTGCCCGAACCGTGCCGGATCCTGGGCGACCCAGCCCTCGGCGTCGGCCAGGACGGGTTCGAGCACAGACTGCCCGGTCTCCAGGCAGCGGACCTGCGGGGTGGACGGAACGTACTCGACGGAGTCGCCGATGCCGTACACGGGCAGTTCCGCACGCACGGTGCCGATCGCGACACGGCGCAGCGGAGTATCCCCACCGAGCGGCCCGGGCTCCTCGCCGAGCAGCACGGGGTCGGGCAGATCGACGACCATGAGGTCGGCGAACCGGGGAACCGCCACCTCCACCAGTTCCTCCGCGGTGCGGGTGACCTCCAAGGTGGTGCCGATACGCACACTGGCGTCGTGCAGCAGTTCCAGCCGCTTGCGGGCCAGTACGGCCAGCCTGCCGACGCCGGGCTCGCCGACGAGCAACACCCAGCCGTCTGCTGTGCCGGGGCCGCTGCCGTTCCCGTCGGTTCCGGCCTGGATCCGGGGTTGCGTGCCGACCACGGGCGTCGCCGCTGCCGTCTGTGGGAGCGGTGGTCCGGCAGCATGCGGGTGGGCCGGGTATGTCCCCGTCTGCCTCGATACCGCGGAGACCGGCCCCAGCGGGATGGTCAGGGGCGACACGGTCACCGGCGCCGGCTGGGTCCGCTCGGCCGGCGCGGTGAGTCCGACATGACGCAGGTTCGGGCCGCCGAGGACACGGACCTCCACGACCGTACCCGTCTCACCCGCCGCTCCCGTGACCTGGCGGCTCAGCAGTGTGGCGACCCGCCCGCCCGAGAGGACCACCTCGTCGAGGGTGCGCTTCGGTGAGGCGATGAGCTCCTCGGCTTTCTCCCGCAGCACGGCCAGATCGATCGCCCCGAGGCCGCCGCCCTCGGGGCCAGGCCCCGGGAGTGCCTGCGGGGGCTGCTGCGGTAGGCCACCGGCGCACGTGTCGCGACGGGCCCGCCGGTACGCCGCGAGAAGCGCCCGTTCCCGTTCCGTGGCCTGTTCCAACAGCCGCGCCTCGATGTCGCGGGCAGCCTTCCGCACCAGTGCCAGCATGGCGGGGTCGCCGTCGCCACGCAGGCAGGTGAGGTCGAGGACGGCCTCGATACGCCCGCTGAGGGGGTCGCGGATGGGCGCGCCCGCGCAGGTGAACGGCTGCAGGCAGTCGGCGAAGTGCTCACGGCCGGCAAGATAGATCGGGCCCCGCCCGGCCAGCGCCGTGCCGACACCGTTGGTGCCCGCGACCCGCTCCGAGGCGTCGAAACCGGGGGCGAAGTTGATGTCGTCGAGGCGTTCGAGCAGCTGCCGGCCAGTGCCGTACCGATGGACCATGCGGGCCTGGGCGTCACAGAGCGCGACCGCCATGCTCACGTTGGCGAGCACCCCGGTCAGGTCTTTCAGCACCGGGGCGCTCGCACGCATGAGGCGGTCGTCCAGCGTCAGGCCAGAGGCATACGGAAGCTGCACCCGGTGCGGTTCGACCCCTTCGGACCTGGACCGCATCCAGGATTCGAGGACCGAGCCCCGTACGTTCGTCTCGACTCGTGCACCGGCCAGAAAACGCTCATGGGCATCGGCGAGTCCGCCGATGTCGTCCCAGGCGACCGACACCGTGCTCACTTCCCTCACCTGGAGGCCCTGTCGCGGGCCGCCTTTCGGGCCGCTTCAGGGATGCCCTCCCACCGCTGTGTCGTTAATCCCATTATGCGCGGATCGCGGTGGAAGACGCGGAGACCGAAGGTCCTCGCGAAACCGGCGGTACCGCTCCGCCGGGCACGGTCCCGGTAGCCGCTCAAGAGAGCCCCGGGAAGCCTTCGGTGCACGGACGACCACATTGAGTAACATCACCAAGCGTGTGATCACGAGCTCGCCCGGCCCAGGAAACGTCGGACTTTGCCGAACCTCCGGCCGAGCGGGGTGGCATGGGATGCGTTGCCATCAGCTCTCGACAGGAAGTCCCCCCAAAAAGTCCCCGACGTGATCCAAGGCAACTCCGGGCATGTCAAAACTGCAGGTCAACCACCTGATCAACAGCCGACCGCATGTCCGTCAAGTACAAGAGACGGCCCGGGGCGGGCTGGCGGTGAACATCATCGAGTGCTGACGGACGGCCGCTGACCTGCCCGTCAGCGCGTGGCCGCCGGTCAGCCCGCCGTCAGCCACGCGCGCGTGCCGAAGGAGGCGCAGGCGCGGGAGGCCACCGCGGCGGCTCGGGACAGGGCGTCGGCGAAGGCCGGGCCGTCGATGGGGGCGAGTCCGCTCAGGTGGTAGGCGAGGGCACCGTGCAGGACGTCGCCCGCGCCCAGTGTGTCCACCACGCGGGTCTCCGGAACGGGGACACGGCCGCCGGTGCCGGGCCCCGCCCATACGATCGGCGCGCCGCCCGCCGTGACCGCCGCCCAGGTCACCCCGTGGTCCCGGAGGAACTCCAGGGTCTCGGCCGGCGTGGCGGTGCCGGGCGGGTGGAAGTCCGCCGAGCAGACGACGACGTCGGTCCAGGCCAGCAGCCGCCGCGTGCCGTCCTTCCAGCTGCCGGCGTCGAGGAGGGTGGGCCGGCCCGCCGACCGCGCCGCGGCGGCGACGTCGACGGCCAGGTCCATGTGGTGCCCGTCGAACTCGGCGATGTCGCACGCCGCCACCAGCTCGGCCAGGTCCGCCGGGGCCCGCAGCCGGTGCCCGGTCGCGTTGGTCGAGGCGACCGCGCGCTCGCCGGTCGACGCGGTCACCAGGACCGAGGAGACGGCGGGCGGCTCCACCCGCTCGGCGGCCAGGTCCGAGATCCGGACGCCGAGCGCGTCGAGGTCCGCCCGGACCCCGTGCGCCAGCGGATGGGAGCCGAGACCCGTGAGCAGCCGGGGCAGGCCGCCCAGACGGGCGAAGGCGACGGCCGCGCCGGTGGCCGGGCCGCCCGCGGCGGCCACCTGGTCCCGCGCCGTCAGCTTCTCGTCCGGACCGGGCACATGGTCCACCAGCTGGACGACGTCCAGGGTGCACAGCCCCACGAAGAGGCCCGCAGGCCGCCGCCCCGCCACCGGACCCGTCCCCACCAGCGCCTCCTCACGGCCTCGGCATGCGGTCAGCGTACGTGCGACCTGCCGACTCCTGCGGAAGTTCCGGAGACCGATGTTCCCCCAGGGGCTACCGCTCAGTAACCACTTGCTCCTACGCTGCCGCCAACTCACCACCAACCCAAGGGAGTTGGGTCATGCGGGTACGGAGACGGCTGGCGGCAGTACTGGGGGCCGGTGTCCTGTTCCTGATGGCGGGCCCCACCGCGCACGCGGACACGGACCCGAGCGCGGCGAAGTTCTCCGCGACCACCGCCATCGGCACGCACAACGCGTACGACAGAGCCAAGTACACCTACTGGGCGCAGGCCCTGGACTCCGGAGCCTCGCTGCTGGAGCTGGACGTGTACGTCGACAGCATCAGCAAGCGGTGGCGGGTCAGCCACAGCAACCCGTGGGGCGACGACAACAACTGCGAACACACCAGCAGTCCGAGCCAGTTGTACAGCCAGAGCACCAGCCAGGACCTCGGCAGCTGCCTGGACAACATGGCGGCCTGGGAGCAACTGCACCCGAACCACGCACCCGTCGTCGTCAAGGTCGAGATGAAGGTCGGTTTCAACCAGACCATCGGCCTCGGACCCAGCGCGTTCGACACGCTCGTCTCCCAGAAGCTCGGCAGCAGCGTCTACAGGCCGGCCGACCTGCTCGGCTCCTCGTACGCCACCCTGGACGCCGCCGCCAAGGCCGACGCCTGGCCGACCCGTGACCAGCTCAAGGGCAAGTTCATCTTCGAACTGATCCCGGGCACGGTGGAGAAGGCCAACCCGTTCGACCACTACTGGACGGACGAGGAGTACGGCGACCACCTGCGCGACCTGTACGCGGCGGGGAACATCTCCCAGGCCCAGGCCTTCCCGGCGGTCCTGGGCGCCGCCGCCGGGGATCCGCGGACCAGCAGGTACGACGCCTCCATCCAGCCCTGGTTCGTGTTCTTCGACGGCGACGCGGCGACGTACGTGAACAACGGCTACGACACGTCGTTCTACGCCAGGAACCACTACATCCTGATCATGACGGACGCCAACAACGTCTCCCCGGCGATCTCGTCGACCGCTCCGACCGACGCCGAGGTGGCCGCCCGGCTGGCGCTGCTCGCCGCGGACCACGCCAGCATCATCACCTCCGACTGGTCGGCGAAGTCGGCGGCCGTGCTCGGCGAAGTGGCGGCCCGCGGCTGACAATTCACGCGCCCACGCGGATCCCTCCCGGCGTGTCGGGGAATACGACATACGCAGTTGCAATTCGTGTCACCCCACTGGCACCAGGGAGCCCCCGCACATGCTGCACGGAATCGACGTGAGCGCGTACCAGTCATCGGCCTACGACACGGACGGCCTCTCCTTCGTCTTCATCAAGGCGACGGAGGGGCGTTCGTACGTCAACCCCAAGCTGGCCGCCCAGACGAAGACCGGACGGGACGCCGGACTGGTCGTCGGCTTCTACCACTTCCTCTGGCCCGGCAACCTCACCGCCCAGGCCGAGTACTTCGTCCGGCACGCCCCCGAGAAGGCGGGCGAGATCCTGGCCGTCGACTGGGAGACCACCGGCGACGGCACCCACGCGAGCAACGCCGAGAAGGACTCCTTCATCCGCAAGGTGAAGGCGCTCCGGCCGAACAACCGGGTGGTTCTCTACACGAATCGCGACTACTGGCTCACCGTCGACAGGACCTCGTACGCCGGCGACGGCCTCTGGATCGCCGACTACGTCGCCGCCGGCCACCCCCGCATCAAGGCCGACTGGGTGTTCCACCAGTACACCAGCGATCCGTACGACAAGAACGTGGCGCACTTCGCCGGCAAGGCCGCCCTCAAGGCCTGGGCGTCGAAGGAGGACTGAGCCGGGCGCGACGGCGGGACCGGGTTCCCCGCTTCGGTCCCACCGCCGGTCACCCCGCGGAGCCGTCAGCCGCGGCGCGGCGGATCGCGGAGCCGTCAGCCGCGGAAGTTCTCCGGGCGCTCCGGGGACGCCTCCGCCAGGGCCTTGCGGACCGCCTCGACGTCCCCGCGCAGGCCGTACACCGGGGTGCCCGGCTGCTGGCGCCAGGAGTCGTCGATGCCGCCGTTGTCGACCGTGTCGAAGCCCAGTTCGTCGATCAGGGCGCGGACGACCCGCTTGGCGGCCTCGTCGTCGCCGGAGACCGGGAGGGCCTGGCGGCCGGGCTCACCGGCGGGGCGGCCGCGGTCCAGGATGTCCTGGGCGAAGGTGCCGTTGAACGCCTTGATCACGGCGTGGCCGATCTGCCGCTCGGTCCACCGGCTCTCGGTGATGCCCTCGTCCTCGATGCCGGCGATCCGGCCGTCCCGCTCCCGCGGGTAGTAGTTGTTGGTGTCGATCACCGCGACGTTCTCCGCGGCCCCGTCCAGGAGACCGGACGGCAGGTCGGGGACGGCCTTCACCGGGACCGTGACCACGACGACCTCCGCACCGCGCGCCGCCTCCTCGGCCCGTACCGCCGTCGCTCCCGTCTCCTCGGCCAGCCCGGCGAGCGTCTCGGGGCCCCGCGAGTTCGCCACGGACACGTCGTGGCCGAGGGCGGTCAGCCGCCGGGTGAGGTTGCCGCCGATGTTGCCCGCGCCGATGATGCCGATCTTCATGACATGCCTTTCGAGAGTTCATGCACTTGCATGCACGCTGCTGTGCGGCGACAACCTCGGGGCTGCGCGACCTATTCCGCAGCCGGGCCGGACGAGTGAGGGTTCGCGAACGGATCGCTGAGCACCGGGTTGTGCGCCGCGGCGACCACGGCCGCGTGGAAGGCGATGTCGGCGTCGACGAAAGCCGGACGGCCGATCCTCCAGGGCCCGGCGGCCAGGTCGGCACGTGCTTCGGCCTGCCGCTGATCCTGGAACGGCACGGCGGCCACTGGACGGTCCGTGTCGAAGCCGGGGCATGAGAAAGGGGCGCCCGCACTCCGGGTGCCGGGCGCCCCTCCGCTCGTGGAACCTACTTGTTCAGGTAGGCCCAGTACTCGTCGAACGACAGGACCTTGTCGCCGTTGAGGTCGCGGGTCTTGATGATGGCCTCGGCCACCGCCTCGGTGACGTTCCAGTCGCCCCCCTGCGCGAGAGCGGTCTTGAACTCGGCAGCGGTGATGAAACCGTCACCGTCCGCGTCGATCCGCTGGAAGTGCTCGCGTGCCTCGTCGATGTCCGCCACCGATCCGCCCCTTTATGTCCGTGTTTCCATTGCCGTACCGGCGTAGTGCCGCAGGTCAGGTTAACGGCCCGGCCAGGCCTTCAGCGCGGCGACCACCCAGTCGAACTCCTCCTGGTACTGCGGCGGCGCCGGAGCGCCCTTGATCGCGTTCACCAACTCCCGGTAGCGGGCGACCTCGTTGCCCAGGTCGATCCGGCGCAGCACCGCCGCCCGGTCGGTGCCCTCGCCGAACACCTCGGTCAGCACGGCGTCCGCCTCCCGCGACTCGGGCGTCACCCCGCGCTCCCGGGCCGCGCCGACGACGTCGACCAGCTTGCGGAAGAACCACTGCGAGGCGCCGGCCGGGGTGTCCGGCCCCCGGTCGGCCGCGTTGAACTCGATCACCCTGCGCATCGCCGCCCGTTCGAACCGCGTCGCGCCACGGTCGACAGCACCGCTCGGGTCACCTTGAGGTGGGGGTCCCCCCTCTGGGGGAGGATTTGGGCGTCCAGCGCCGCCACGTGCGCGGCCGCGACCTCGGCCACGGTCTGCTCACCGGAGAGCACCGCACGCACGTGCCCGAGGCCGAGCCCCAGCTCGCGCAGGGTGCGGATCAGCTCCAGGCGGGCGAACGACTCGGCGTCGTAGAGCCGGTAGCCGCCCGCGGAGCGGGTCACCGGGGTGAGCACGCCCTCGTCGGACCAGTAGCGCATGGTGCGCACGGTCAGCCCGGTGGCCTTCGCCAGCTCGCCGATGGTGAAAAGTCCGGTGCCGTCGACCCGGGGGGTCTGGGGGGCCGCCCCCCGGGTAGTGCAGCATGTCTGCGAGTGTGGGCCTTCCAGTGGGTGGAGACTCAAGGAGCACGGTGACAGCGACCCTGCGGGACATACTGGAGGCGGCGGCCCGGGGTGTCTTCCCGCCGCCCGACGGCCGTACGACGGTCGTGCCGCAGCCCTCCCCCCGGGACGCCGGGGTTCTCTCCTTCACCGCCCACTCGGTCGTCTTCGTCGACGAGGACCCCGGGTGGGTGTACGACACCCTGCGCGCGGTCCCCTGCGACCCCCTGTGCGCGACGATGAACGCGCGTTTCCTCACCGCCCTGATGGACCGCACGGGCCGGGAGCACGAGACGATCGACGCGCTGCTGGTCGCCGACCCGCTCCCCGGCCGCCCGGAGCTCCCGCTGACCGCGCTCACCGGGCCGGACCACTCCCGGGTCGCCTACGCCCGCGACCGGCGCGACGAGGTGCGTGCCTGGGCGGCGGACGGCGGGGTGGTGGTGCTCGGCCGGGGGGTCGCGGGACGCCTGGAGGTCTCGGTGGAGGTGGACGAGGGGGTACGGCAGCGAGGGCTGGGCCGGGCCCTGGTGTCGGCGGCCCGGCAGCTCGCGGACGAACCCCTGTGGGCGCAGGTCGCGCCGGGGAACGCCCGCAGCCTGCGGGCGTTCCAGGCGGCCGGCTATGTGCCGGTGGGCGCCGAGGCGCTGCTGCTCAAGACCTGACCTCGCACAGGCCGGCGGAAGCCGGTCAGCGGAAGATGCCCGTGTGCCCGAGCGAGTAGCGGCCCGGCTGCGGGTAGACGGCGAGGCCGTGCGGACCGCTGCCGACGTGGATGCGGGCCAGTTCGGTGCCGGTGCGGGTGTCGATGGCGTACACCTCGGAGTTGTACCGGCCGGACAGCCACAGCACCTTGCCGTCCGCCGAGACCCCGCCCATGTCGGGGCTGCCGCCGCCCGGCAGCCGCCACTTGCCGGTCAGCCGGTTCTGGGCGAAGTCGAAGAGGGAGATGGTGCCCTCGCCCCGGTTGGAGACGTACATCACGCGGGAGTCCCGGCTGACGTACAGCCCGTGGGCGCCCTTGCCGGTGGCCAGGAAGGTCGGCCTGGTGAAGGCGTCGCCGTCCAGGACCCACACCCCGTCGGCCATCATGTCGGCGATGTAGAACCGCTTGCCGTCCGGCGAGACCTTGACGTCCTGCGGCATGGCGCCGTGGTACGGCAGCTTCTCCTGCCGGAGCACCTTCATCTGCTCGGTGTCCACCTTGAGCACTTCGCCGCTGAACTCGCAGGACACGATGAAGTACCGGCCGTCCAGGGAGAAGTCGGCGTGGTTGACGCCGTAGCAGCTGACCGGGACGGCCTTGACGGTCCGCATGGTGTGCGCGTCCCGGAAGACCAGCTGGCGGTCGTTGGAGGCCATCACGATCGCGTACTTGCCGTTGGGCGTGAAGTACAGGTTGTACGGGTCGTGCACGGCGACCGGCTTGCCCGCCTTGCCGGTCCGCGGATCGATGGGGGTGAGGCTGTTGCCGAGGTCGTTGTTGACCCACAGGGTCTTCAGGTCCCAGGAGGGCACGACGTGCTGCGGCTGCCGGCCGACCCGGATGGTCCCGATCACCCGGTAGGTCTTCGGGTCGATGACCGAGACCGTGTCGGAGTTGGTGTTCGGGACGTAGACCAGGGACGGGAAGCCCTTCACCACGGGCGAGAGGTTGCCGGGGCGGTCGGCGGCGTACACGTCCTTCGGATCGAGGACCGGGGGCATGCCCGGCAGTCCGTCGACGACCGGCTCCGCCTTCTTCGCCGGCGGCTGCACGGCCGCGGTGGTGCCGGCGGCCGTTCCGGGGTTCTCGGATCCGCCGCTGCAGGCAGGCAGCAGCGCCAGGGCGGCGAGGACGGCACCGGTGGACAGCAGACGGACGGCGTTGGTGGTTCGCATCAGCTGAGCAGCTCCGTGGTGGTGACCGCGCGCAGTCCACGGCGGTGCAGTTCTTGGAGGACGGCGGGGAGGGCGGCGACCGTGTCGGGACATCCGAAGTGCATGCTCACCACCGAGCCGCCCGTGACCTCCGCGAGCACCTTGCGGGTGATGGCCGGCGCGCCGGGCCGGGTGTAGTCGAGCGAGTCGACGTCGTACGACAGCACGTGCGGGTAGCCGGCCTCGGCCGCGAGCCGGGCGACGAGCGGGGAGGCGGTCGGCGCCCTGGAGGGGCGGAACCAGCTCCCGATCGATCCGGTGAGCCGCTTCAGCCGGTCCGCGCAGTCGGTGATCTCCTTGCGGGCGTCCGTCTCCGCCATGGCGTTGATGGAGACGTGCCGCTGGGTGTGGTTGCCCAGGTCGTGGCCGCCGTCCAGGACGCGGCGGGCCATGGTGGGATACGCGTCGAGCCAGCTGCCGACGGCCAGCACCGTGAGGCGGGCGCCGTGCTGCTCGGCGGTGGCGAGGAGCTTTTCGGCGAGGGCGGGGTCGCCCTGCCCGTGGAAGGTGAGGGCGACGGACGCGGTGGTGCGGGGGCCGTGGGTGACCTGGAAGGGGAGCCGGCGGGGGGAAGCCGACGGTGAGGTGGGGCTGGTGGTGGGCGGTGCTGCCGTGGCCGTACCTGGGGTGCCGCATCCGGCGGCGAGGGTGCCACCGGCGGTGAGGGCGGCGCCTGCGCGGAGGAGGTCGCGGCGGTTGGTAGGGGTCACTCGCACCATTTAAGGGTGCACAGGTAAGAAAGTGGGCCATTGACCCGAAAAGGGATGTCTTTGCAAGTCGTGGCCGGTGAGGGCTGGTCGCGCCCACGCGGCGGCAGTAGCGGACGGACACAGCCCGCGGCCCTGACAGGGCGCCTTCTCGGGCCCCTAGCGGTCAGCCACCCGCATCTCGAACCACGTCGTCTTGCCGCGGGGCAGCAGGTCCACGCCCCACCGGTCAGCGAGTTTGTCCACCAGGAACAGGCCGCGGCCGCTGATGTCCGTCTCCTGAACCGGCATCAGGCAGGGCAGCCCCCGCGAGGGATCGCGCACCTCTACCCGGATCCAGCCGGGGCGGCGGCGCATGCGCAGGCCGAACACCCGGGCGCCCGTGTGCCGTACGGCGTTGCCCACCAGTTCCGAGACGAGTAAGACCGCGTCCTCGGTCATCTTGGGGCTGAGCCGCCACTGGCGGAGGACCACGACCTGGGCCAGCCGGCGGGCGGTCGCCGCGGACTCGGGGCGGGACGGGAGCGGAACCTCCGCGTCCGTCGGGTTGCCGAACAGTTCGATCGCCTTGAGTGCCCGCTCGTCCTCGACCGCAGGCGACCAGCGCGCCGCGGCCGCACGGCTGTGTCCCCGCGGCTGTTCGATGCCCTCCAGCCCCGCCATGCCCCCATCATGGCCGCCTCACGCGCCCTCCGGGGCCGTTCCTGAGGAATACGCCCCCGCAAAGCCTCCACCGAACACCCGGCGAACGGCATATGCCGTAGGCATGAAAGGGGTTTCGGAACCAGGGCCGACCTGCGAAGACGTCCCCTCTCGGGCAGTCGCCAGGCCCCCTCGACCGGGCGGACCCAGGGCGCCGCGAGGCTCCCGCGAACCGCCCCATCGAGGGACCTGGAATCAGACACCGCGTCAACTGCAAGTGATTCCGGGCTTTCACAGCAGGGCGAAGATCACAGGAACTTGGCCTTGCCCGGCCCCTCCTCCACGAAGCTGCGCATCCCGCGCTCCCGGTCCTCGGTGGCGAACAGCCCGGCAAACCAGTTCCGTTCGACGGCGAGCCCGGTCTCCAGGTCGGTCTCGACGCCGGTGTCGATCGCCTCCTTGGCGGCCCGCAGCGCGATCGCCGGCCCCTGCGCCAGCTTCGCCGCCCAGGCGTGCGCCTCGGTGTAGACGTCGGCGGCGGGCACCACCCGGTCGACGAGGCCGATGGCGAGCGCCTCGTCCGCCTTGACCATACGGCCGGTGAAGATCAGGTCCTTGGCCCTGGACGGGCCGACCAGCCGGGGCAGCCGCTGGGTGCCGCCGGCTCCCGGGATGAGCCCGAGCAGGATCTCGGGCTGCCCGAGCTTGGCGTTGTCGGCGGCGATCCGGTAGTCCGCGCAGAGGGCGAGTTCGCAACCGCCGCCGAGCGCGTAGCCGGTGACGGCGGCGACGACCGGCTTGGGGATCCGGGCGACGGCGCTGAAGGAGTCCTGGAGGTCGCGGGCGCGCAGAACCATGGCGGCGTGGTCCATGTGCTGCATTTCCTTGATGTCGGCCCCGGCCGCGAAGACCTTCTCGCCGCCGTAGATGACGACGGCGCGGACGTCCTCGCGCCGGGTGGCCTCGCCGGCCAGTTCCCTGATCCGGTCCTGGGTGGCGACGTCGAGCGCGTTCATGGGCGGCCGGTCGAGACGGAGCGTGCCGACACCTGCGGAGACTTCGAGGGTCACAGTCATGCCCCGCAGGTTAGCGGGCGTTCACGCCCCCTGCCTCAGGGGCGTGGGGCCGTATCGATGTGCGGCTGCCGGCGCGCGGGCGCGACCAGCCCCCACGCACCCGCCGGCCGACGGACTACTTGGTCCACTCGGCCCAGGACATGTTCCACCCGTTGAGGCCGTTGTCCGGCGACACCGTCCGGTCGTGCGAGTTCTTCACCGTCACCACGTCGCCGATGATGGAGTGGTCGAAGAACCAGGCGGCCGGCACCGACCGGTCGCCGCCGCCCCGGATGTCGCGCAGGCCGACGCAGCCGTGGCTGGCGTTGTAGTTGCCGAAGGCGTCGCCGCCCCAGTAGTTGCCGTGGATGAAGGTGCCGGAGGTGGTCAGCCGCATCGCGTCCGGGACGTCCTTGATGTCGTACTCGCCGCCGTAGCCGACCGTCTCGCCGTTCATGCGCGTGACGCGCAGCTTCTCGCTGATGACCATCTGGCCGTTCCACGTGTCGTAGCCCGGCTTGCCGGTCGTGACCGCGAGGGTCTTCACGACCTTGCCGTCCTGCATGATCTTCATGGTGTGCTTCTTGGCGTCGACGACGGACACCTGGTTGCGGCCGATGGTGAACTTCACGGTCTTGGCCTGCTCGCCGTAGACGCCGTCACGGCCCTCGACGCCGTTGAGGTTGAGGGAGACGGAGACCTTCGTGCCGGACTTCCAGTAGTTCTCGGGGCGGAAGTCGAGCCGGTCGTTGCCGAACCAGTGGCCCTCGACGTCGACCGCGGGCTCCGTCTTGATGGTGATCGCCTTCTCCACCGCGGCCGGGTCGGTGATGCCCCGGGTGAAGTGGATGGAGAACGGCATGCCGACGCCGACCGTGGAACCGTCCTCCGGCGTGAAGTAGCCGATGAACGTGTTCTTCGGGGTGAGCGTCGTGAAGCTGGAGTCCTCCGCCGCCTCACGGCCGTCGGCGTCCTTGGCGACCGCGTGCACCGTGTACTTCGTGGAGTTGGCGAGGTGCGTGGCGGGCGTCCAACTGGCGCCGTCCGCCGCGATCGCCCCGGCTATCTCCTTGCCCTTGGCGTCCTTGACCTCGACGTCGGTCAGCTTGCCCTTGGCCGCGGTGACCTTGAGCGCCCCGCTGGTGTCCACGCCGGTCGCACCGGACTTGGGGCTGATGCTGACGGTGGCCACGGACTGCTTGCTCGCCTGGGTGGTGGCGTCCTTGGCCTTGCCGTCGCCGCCGTCCGCCCCCTTGGCGGAGGAGCCGCCCCCGCCGCAGGCGGTGACGGCCATGAGCAGCACGCCGGCGACGACCGCCATGCCCTGCTTCCTCCGCGTCCCCCCAACCGACGCCCCCCGAACCGACGCCCCCGATATCGGCCGCTCGTTCACAGTCGTACTCCCCTCCCAGGGCCAGGTCAGGCCCACCCTGGCGCGTCAGCCGCGCGCATTGGCGCATCGTAACCGCAGGGTTTTGAGGTTGGTGTTGGGCGAATGTCACCGTTGAGTCGCAACTTCCCGCCCCCACGGGACCGCCTCCCACCTGGTTACTTGACCGCGCTGCCCGCCTTCCACTCCTTCCACCCCATGTTCCATCCCCCGAGGCCATTGTCGGGAGCGACCATTTTGTCCTGGCTGTTCACGACTTCGATC
The DNA here is from genome assembly GCF_040680735.1 of Streptomyces sp. NPDC051987. Classification (NCBI taxonomy): domain Bacteria; kingdom Bacillati; phylum Actinomycetota; class Actinomycetes; order Kitasatosporales; family Streptomycetaceae; genus Streptomyces; species Streptomyces sp. NPDC051987. The sequence continues at coordinate 36,979 of NZ_JBFAXI010000049.1, forward strand.
ACGTCACCGATGAGGCTGCGGTCGTAGAACCAGCCCGCGGGCGTGTCCGAGCTGCCGCCCTTCACGTCGCGCAGACCCACGCAGCCGTGGCTGACGTTGACGTGTCCGGGGGCGTCCGGCGCCCAGTAGTTGCCGTGCAGGAAGGTGCCGGAGTCGGTGAGTTTGAGGGCGTGCGGGACGTCGGGGATGTCGTACTCGCCGCCGAAGCCGACCGTGCGGCTGTTCATGCGCGTCACGTCGTGCATCTCCATCACCACCATCTTCCCGTTGTAGGTGGTGTGCGCGGGCGCGCCCGCGGTGATGGGCACGGTGGCGAGCAACGCGCCGTCGCGGCGGACCTCCATGGTGTGGGCGGCCGCGTCGACGAGGGAGACCTGGCTGCGGCCGACGGTGAAGGTGAACGTCTTGGACTGCAGGCCGTAGACACCGCGGGCGCCCTCGACGTCACGCAGGTTCAGGCCGACGGTGACGACCGTGCCGGGCCGCCAGTAGCGCTCGGGCCGGAAGTCGAGGCGGTTCTTGCCGAACCAGTGCGGGCGGATCTCGACCGCGGGCCGTGCGGTGACCGAGATCGCGCGTTCGACGGCGGCGCGGTTGTCGACGTCCCGGCTGAAGGCGAGGGAGACGATCATGCCGGTGCCGACGGTGGCCCGGTTCTCGGGGGTGACGTAGCCGATGAAGCGTTCGCCGGGGACGAGCGTGGTGAAGGTGGTGTGGCGGGCGGAGCGGCGGCCCTCGCCGTCCACGGCGACCGCGTCGACGGTGTACTTGGCGGCGAGCGCGAGCTTCGGGTCGTCGGGCCGCCATCTCCTGCCGTCCGCGGCGATGTGGCCGGGGACCGGGGAGTCCTGGGCGTCCTGGGATCTGACGACGCTGACGGACTCCAGGTGACCGCTCGGCACGCGTACCGTCAGCCGGTCGCCGGGCCGTACGGTCTTGGTGCCGTCGTCCGGGGAGACGCGGATGACGTCCGCGGGTGCCGGGGGTCTACCGCCGAGCACGCGGTCGATGCCGAGCCCGTCCGTGCTGTCCGAGGAGCAGCCGGCGGCTCCCGCCAGCAGCCCCGCCCATGTCAGTACCGCGGTCAACGCGGCCCCCGCGCGCCGTGCGCGCCCTTGTGCATGCCTCACGCGCGGCTCAACGAGCGGGCATGCCCCTGGGAAACGTGAGTGCGACGCCGGCACTGGGCAGAACAGAGGGAAGGACGACGAGCTGGGGAGCCGCCGTGCCCGCGCGCGAGCCGTCGCGGACACGTCCGTAGGGAGCCGCCGACCGTGCCCGGGACCGGGAGTCCGGGCGCCGTCGGCCGCTCGGACGCGGGTGCGTGCGCCCCGGTGGTCGGCGAGCCGCGGGACACAAAAAGGGGCCGACAGGTGACGAGCGCAGCCGAGCAGCAGGGGGCACGGGCGCGGGCCCCGCGGGCGGACGGCGCCGCGGTGCCCGCCCCCGCGGTGGACGGGCCCGCCGTGACCGGGACGGCGCTGCCCGTCCCGTCGGCGTGGCCGGGGGCGTCGACACCGCTGGGCGCCCGGTTCCGGGTGGGTCCGGACGGGGTGGCGGGCACCAACTTCGCGCTGTGGGCGGCCGGGGCGGAGGCGGTCCGGCTGTGCCTCTTCGACGAGCAGGGGCGGGAGACCCGCATCCCGCTGACCGAACTCACGCACGAGATCTGGCACGGGTTCGTCCCCGGTGTGCTGCCCGGACAGCGGTACGGCTACCGCGTCGACGGCCGCTGGGACCCGTGGACCGGTGCCCGCTGGAACCCGGCGAAGCTGCTCCTGGACCCGTACGCGCGGGCGGTGGACGGCGAGTTCGCGCTGCCGCCCGAGGTGTACGGGCACGTCCGGGACTGGCCGGACCAGCAGGTCGCCGACACCGTCCGCGACGACCGGGACTCGGCGCCGTTCGTCCCCAAGGGCGTGGTCGTCCACGATGACGACGACTGGTCGGACGACCACCGCCCGAAGACCCCGTGGGCGGACTCCGTCATCTACGAACTGCACGTGCGCGGCTTCACCAGACTGCACCCCGGGATACCCGAGGAGCTGCGCGGCACGTACGCGGGACTGGCCCACCCGGCCGCGATCGAGCACCTGGTCGGCCTCGGCGTCACGGCGGTGGAGCTGCTCCCCGTCCACCAGTTCGCCCACGAGGACCACCTGCTCCGGCGCGGCCTGAAGAACTACTGGGGCTACAACTCCATCGGCTACTTCGCCCCGCACGCGGCCTACGCCGCCTCCGGTACGACGGGACAGCAGGTCGGCGAGTTCAAGCGGATGGTGCGGGCGCTGCACGCGGCCGGGATCGAGGTCATCCTCGACGTGGTCTACAACCACACCGCGGAGGCGGGCGAGCTGGGCCCGACGCTGTCCCTGAAGGGCATCGACAACCGGGGCTACTACCGGCTCCAGGACCACGACGCCCGGCGCTTCGCCGACTACACGGGGTGCGGCAACACCCTGCACGTGGTCCGACCGCACGTGCTGCGGCTCATCACCGACTCGCTCCGCTACTGGGTGACGGAGATGGGCGTGGACGGTTTCCGCTTCGACCTCGCCGCCGCGCTGGCCCGCTCGATGCACGACGTCGACATGCTCTCCCCCTTCCTCGCGGTGATCGCCCAGGACCCGGTGCTGCGCCGGGTCAAGCTGATCGCCGAACCGTGGGACGTGGGCTCGGGCGGCTACCAGGTCGGCGCCTTCCCGCCCCTGTGGACGGAGTGGAACGACCGCTACCGCGACGCCGTCCGCGACTTCTGGCGCGGCGCCCTGCCGGACGTGCGCGACCTCGGCTACCGCCTCTCCGGCTCCAGCGACCTCTACGCCTGGGGCGGCCGCCGCCCCTACGCCTCGGTCAACTTCGTCACCGCGCACGACGGTTACACCCTGCGCGACCTGGTGTCGTACGAGCACAAGCACAACGAGGCGAACGGCGAGCACAACCGCGACGGCTCGGGTGACAACCGCTCCTGGAACTGCGGGGCGGAGGGCGAGACCGACGACGAGGGCGTACGGGCGCTGCGCAGGCGCCAGTTGCGGAACCTGCTGACCACCCTGCTGCTGTCGACGGGCGTGCCGATGCTGGTCGCCGGTGACGAACTGGGCCGCACCCAGCGCGGCAACAACAACGCCTACTGCCAGGACAACGACATCAGCTGGCTGGACTGGAGTCTGCTGGACGACCCGGCCTGGCGGCCGCTGTTCGACCTCACCTCCCGCCTGATCCGGCTGCGCCACCGCCACCCGGTGCTGCGCCGCCGCGCCTTCTTCTCCGGGCGCGCGCACTCGGCGGACGGGCTGCGCGACCTGGCCTGGTTCACGGCCCGCGGCACGGAGATGACGGAGGGCGACTGGTACGCGCCGGCCGCGACCCTCGGCATGTACCTCTCGGGCCGGGACATCCCGGGCCGCGACGAGCGGGGCGCCCCGGTCCTGGACGACAGTTTCCTGACGGTCCTGCACGCCGGCGACCGCCCGGTCCGGTTCGTCCTGCCCGGACCGCCGTGGGCGGAGCGCTACGAGGTGCTGGTGGACACGTCCCTGGAGGAACAGGGCGCCGAGCCGGGGGTGGTGCACGAGGCCGGGACGACGATCACGGTGCCGGCACGGGCGGTGCTGCTGCTGAGGGTGGCCGGCTGAGGGGCGCCACGACGGGTCAGCCGGCCATGACGGGTCACCCGAGGATTCCCCGCTGGTACCCCGCCGCGACCGCCGCCGCGCGGTCGTTGACGCCCAGCTTGGCGTAGAGGTGGGTGAGGTGGGTCTTCACCGTGGCCTCGCTGATGAAGAGCTCGCGGGCGATCTCGCGGTTGGAGGTGCCCCGGGCGACGAGGGTGAGGACTTCGCGTTCGCGGGCGGAGAGGGGTTCGTTGGCGGGGGCGCCGGGGGTGCGGACGGCGGAGACCAGGCGGGAGGCGACGGCCGGGGAGAGGACGGTGCGACCCTGGGCGGCGGCGCGGACGGCGGTGAACAGCTCCTCGCGCGGGGCGTCCTTGAGCAGGTAGCCGGTCGCGCCCGCCTCGATCGCGGGCAGGGTGTCGGAGTCCGTGTCGTACGTGGTGAGGACGAGGACCTGGGCGCGGGCGCCCCGCCGGGTGAGTTCGCGGATGGCGTCGACCCCGCCGCCGCCCGGCATCCGCAGGTCCATCAGGATCACGTCGGGATCCAGGGTGCCGGCGAGCGTGACGGCCTCGGCGCCGTCGGACGCCTCGCCGAGGACCGTGAAGCCGGGCGCGGACTCGAACATGCCGCGCAGCCCGTCGCGGACCACGGGGTGGTCATCGACGATGAGCAGCGAGATCGGGGACTCAGGTGTCATGGCGGACCAACGGTACGCGCGCCGACAGGGCGGTGCCGAGCCCCGGTTCGGACTCCACGGTCAGGGAGCCGGCGATGCGTTCGGCGCGGGCCCGCATGCCGTCCAGGCCGAAGCCGCCGGCCCGGCTGCGGGCGGGCACGGCGAGCGGGTCGAAGCCGGTGCCGTCGTCCCGGATGTCGAGGATGACCTCGCCGCCCGGGAAGTCGCCCAGGTAGCAGAGGGTGACGCCGACGCGGGAGGCGCGGGCGTGCCGGGCGGCGTTGGAGAGGGCCTCCTGGACGATGCGCAGCAGGGTGGCCGCGACCTCCTCGTGCAGGTGCTCGGCGGTGCCGGTGACGGTGAAGTCGGCGCGGACACCGGTCCGTTCGCTCCACTCGGCGACCGTCTTCTGCAACGCCTCGGGCAACCCGTCGTGCTCCAGGGCCACGGGGGCCAGGTTGTGCACGGAGCGGCGGGCCTCCCCCAGGCTGTGCCGGGCCAGCGCCAGGGCCCGGCCCACGTGCTCCTCGGCCACCTCCGGATCGGGGGTGTTGGTGACGACCTGGAGCTGGGCGATGATCCCGGCCAGGCCCTGGGCGATGGTGTCGTGGATCTCGGCGGCCAGCCGCCTGCGTTCGTCGGCGACCCCGGCCTCCCGCGCCTGGACCAGGAGCTGGGCGTGCAGGGCCGCGTTCTCGGCGAGGGCCTGCCGCAGGGCGGCGATGGTCTCGGTGCGCTCGCGGGACCGCCGCGTCTCCTCCTCGGTGAGATGGCCCACCACGAACTGCAGGGCGGAGTTGACCACCAGGAGCACGGCGAAGACAGTCCACTGGACCAGGCTCCCGAACGGCATTCCGCCGGCCTGCGCACCGGCCACGACGACGGCGCTCGCGAACAGTCCGAGCCGGTGCCACCTGCCGGGCAGGGTCTCGTCGGCGTCCATGTACCCGGCGGCGGCGTAGAACGCGAAGAACGGGTTGAGCCAGGTGAGGGCGAAGGCCAGCCCCCAGCGGACGACGTAGTACACGGTGCCGGCCCGCGACGGGGTGCGGCGGCGGTCGGGCCCGCCGGGCCGGGTGCTGTGCCACCACAGCTGGAGGGCGAGTGCGGCACCGATCAGGGCCCAGGCGGAGTACCACCTGGCCGGACCGGCGTGCGGGTCGGCGGTCGCGAGGGCGGGGACGACACTGACACCGAGCAGCCCGTACGGCCCCCAGGTGTGCAACTGCTCCCAGCGGCGTTCGATCCGCGTGTCCACCGCGCTCATGTCCCCAGTCTGCACGGGCCGCCTACTCCCAGCGGAACCAGCGGGCGGCCCCGGCGGTCAGCAGGATCGTCCAGGCGGCGAGCACGCCGAGGTGCGCCCAGCCGGGCCAGTGGCCGGCCGCCGCCTGGTCCAGGGCACGGGCCGCCGCGCCGAACGGCGTCAGCTGCACCACCCGGGCCATGGCGTGCGGCATCTCCCGGACCGGGATCCAGACGCCCGCGCAGAACATCATGGGGAAGAACACCGCCGAGCCGATCGCGCCCGCGATCCTCGTGGTGCGGGACAGCGCCGAGACGACGGAGCCGAGGGCGAGGGCGGCCGCGGCCGCGAGCAGCAGGGCCAGCAGGTAGCCGCCGGGCTGCCGGGGCAGCCGTACGTCGAAGGCGAGCCGGCCGACCAGGAGCGCCAGCAGCGCCGAGCCGAGGGCGACCGTGCCCTGCACCGTCATCTGCGCGGACAGCAGCGCGCCGGGCCGTACGGGGGTGAGCCGCATCCGCCGCAGGATGCCCCGCTCCCGGTGGCCGGTGAGCGCCTGGGGCAGGGTCTGCACCCCGGACATGATCAGGGCGATCAGCACGGCGACGGGCACGTACGCGTCGACCGGGCGCAGCCCGCCGAGGGACGTGTCGGCCTCCCGGAACGACGGGATCGAACCGAGGATCACCAGCAGCAGGGTCGGGAACAGGAAGACCCAGAAGACGGCGCCGGGTTCGCGGCGGAACAGGCGGAACTCGGTGCGCAGGACGGCGGTGTTCATGCTGCTTCCTCCTTCGTCAGGTCGAGGAACGCGTCGTCGAGGGTGGCGTCCACGACCCGGAGCTGGTGCGCGGTGACGCGGTGCCGGGCGAGCAGGGTGATGACGGCGTTGACGGTCTCGTCGGTGCCGGAGAGCGTGATCCGGCCGTCCTTGCGCGCGACCGAGGCGAGGGCGGGGAGGGCGGCGAGGTCGTGGTCGTCCAGGGGGGCGGACGGGGTGAAGCTGATCACGGTGGCGCCGGCGCTGCGGCGGATCAGCCCGGCCGGGGTGTCCAGGGCGGCCACCCGACCCTTGTCGATCACCGCGATCCGGTCGCAGAGCCGCTGCGCCTCCTCCATGAAGTGGGTGACGAGGAGAACGGTGACCCCGCGGTCCCGGACGTCCTCGATCAGCTTCCAGGTGTCCCGCCGGGCCCGCGGGTCCAGTCCGGTGGTCAGCTCGTCGAGGACGACGACCCGCGGGTTCCCGATCAACGCGAGGGCGATGAACAGGCGTTGCCGCTGACCGCCGGAGAGCTTGCCGAACCGGGTGGCGAGCCGGTCGGCGAGGCCGAGGCGTTCGGCGAGCGGCGCCCAGTCGAGCGGGTTCGGGTAGAAGGAGGCGTACAGCTCAAGGGCCTCGCGGACGGTGAGCTTGGCCTGGAGCTCGCTCTGCTGGAGCTGCGCGCCGAGCACGAGGGAGACCTTCTCGTGGTCGGCGACCGGATCGAGCCCGGTCACCCGGACCCGTCCCCCGTCCGGCGTCCGCAGCCCCTCCACGCACTCCACGGTGGTGGTCTTGCCGGCCCCGTTCGGCCCGAGGATCCCGAAGATCTCGCCCTCCTCGACGGCGAGACTCACCCCGTCCACGACGGCGCGACCGCCGTAGGACTTGCGCAGGTCTGTCACTTCGATGACGGTTGGCATGCTCCGAGGGTCCCGTCCGGACCCGGCCCGCCGCATCGCCCGCCCCGCTCGTCCTGGCATCAACCGATCGGCTGATGTCCCGCATCCACCTGTACGATGCCTCGAACGCGCAGGTCGTAGGACCAGCGACGGATTCCGGTCCGGCCAAAACTCGGTGGGCGTTGTCAGTGGCGATCCGTAGGCTCGCCCCTGATGCCTCCGACACGTGCAACCACCAAGGACCGTTCCGCCGTCCGCACCCTGCTGCGCCTGTGGCCGTACGTACGGCCGGTGCGGGTGCGGCTGTCCGTCGCCGCGTTCGTGGCGATCGTCGCCTCCTGCACAGGGCTCGTCATCCCCCTCGTCCTCAAGTGGATGGTGGACGGCCCGGTGGCGGACCGCGACCCGGCCGGGGTGTGGCTGGGCGCGCTGTACCTGCTGCTGCTCGGCATCGCGGAGGCGCTCCTCTTCGGCCTGCGCCGCTGGCTGGTCGCCCGGCCGCTGTCCCGTGTCGAGGCGGGCATGCGGGCGGACCTGTACGGCCACCTCCAGCGCCTGCCGGTCGCCTTCCACGACCGCTGGGCCTCCGGCCAGTTGCTCTCCCGGGCCACCACCGACCTGATGCTGTTGCGCATGTTCCTCGCCTTCCCGCTGACCTTCCTCCTGGTCAACGGGGTGACGATCCTCGTCGGCGTGCTGATCATGCTGGCCCAGGACTGGACGCTGGGCCTGGTCATCCTCGGGCCCACGATCCCGGTGATCTGGACCTGCGTGATCTTCGAGAAGCGGTACGCGGACGTCGCCCGGCTCGCCCAGGACCAGGTCGGCGACCTGACGACGGTGGTCGAGGAGAGCGTGCTCGGCATCCGCATCATCAAGGGCTTCGGCCGCCACCGCAGCCAGGCGCACGCGTTCCGCGAACTGGTACGGACCCTGCGGGGCACGGAGCTGCGCAAGGCGCGGATGCTGGCGATGATCTGGGGCGTCATCGTCACCCTGCCGGAGGTGGCGATCGGGGCGGCGCTGCTGTGGGGTTCGATCCAGGTCGCGGAGCACGAGCTGAGCGCGGGGACGCTGGTGGCGTTCCTGTCGACGGCACTGGCGCTGAGATGGCCGGTGGAGTCGATCGGGTTCCTGCTGGCGATGAGTCAGGAGGCCGCCACGGCCACCGAGCGGTACTTCGAGGTGCGGGACGCGGTGGAGGAGGACGCGGTGGAGGAGGACGCCGGTTCGTTGTCGGGTGCGGGTGCGCGGGGGCTGAGCGCGCAGTTCCCCGCGCCCCTGCGGGGCGCTCCTCGACCGGCCCCTGGCGTAAGGGGCGCGGGGAACGGCGCGACCAGCCACCACGGCGCCGCACCCGACAACGGACCGGCCCCCGAACCCGACGGCATCCGCTTCCACTCCGTCTCCTTCCGCTACCCCGACGCCGCCCCCGATTCCGCCCCGACCCTCGAACGCGTCGACCTGCACATCCGCCCCGGCGAGTCCATGGCCCTGGTCGGCGCCACCGGCAGCGGCAAGACCACGCTCACGGCGCTCATCCCCCGCCTGCACGAGGTCACCTCCGGGCGGATCACGCTCGACGGCGTGGACATCACCGCCATGCCCCGCGAGGTACTCCGCTCCCTGGTGGCCGTGGCGTTCGAGGAGCCCACCCTGTTCTCCGCCTCCGTCGGCGAGAACGTGCTCATGGGAGCCGCGGACGGCGCCGGAGAACCCGAGCTGGCCCGCGCCCTCGCCGTCGCGCAGGCCGACTTCGCGCACGCCCTCCCCCAGGGCACCGGCACCCAGGTCGGCGAGCAGGGCCTGAGCCTCTCCGGCGGCCAGCGCCAGCGCCTCGCGCTCGCGCGGGCGGTCGTCGGCCGCCCCCGCTTCCTCGTGCTGGACGACCCGCTCTCCGCCCTGGACGTGCACACGGAGGCCGCCGTGGAGGCGGCGCTGCGCGACGTGCTCGCCGACACCACCGCGCTGATCGTCGCCCACCGCCCCTCCACCGTCCTGCTCGCCGACCGCGTCGCCCTGCTCTCCGGCGGCCGGGTCACCGCCGTCGGCACCCATCACGAACTGCTGCGCAGCAACGCCGAGTACGCCCACCTGATGTCCGGGGAGGATCACCGCCGATGACCGCAGCCACCTCCCTCCCCGCGCCCGACGAGGACGACGAACTCACCGGTCCGAAGCCCACCGCCGGACCGGGCGACCCCTTCGACCGGGACGTCCTGCCCACCCCGCCGGGCGCCACGGCCACGCTGCTGCGCTCGCTCCTCGCCCCCATGAGGGCGCGGGTCGCCGTGACCACGCTCCTGCTGCTGCTCCAGCAGGCGGCGGTCCAGGCGGGCCCGCTGCTGGTGGCGTACGCCATCGACACGGCCGTACCGGCGTTCCGCCGCCACGACCACGGTCCCCTGTTCGCGGTGGCGGCCGGTTACGGCCTGAGCGCGGTGCTCTCCGGCGGCCTCCAGTACGCGTTCGTCAGGGCCTCCGCCCGCGTCAACCAGGACGTCCTGCTCGATCTGCGCGGCCGCATCTTCCGGCACGCGCAGGCGCTGAGCATCGACTTCCACGAGCGCTACACGTCCGGCCGGCTCATCTCCCGCTCCACCACGGACGTCGAGTCGCTGCGCGAACTGCTGACCGAGGGTCTGCAGGAACTGGTCACGGTCATCCTCTCCTTCCTCTACATCTCGGCCATGCTGCTCTGGCTGGACCTGGGGCTCGGCGCGGTCGCGGTGGCCAGCTTCGTCCCGCTGTACCTGCTGGTCCGGCTGTACCAGCGGCGCGCGGTGCGGGTGTACAAGGCGCGGTCCACGGCGATCGCGGCGGTGATCGTGAAGTTCGTGGAGACGATGAACGGCATCCGCCCGGTGCGCGCGTTCCGCCGGGAGGCCGCCAACGACGCCGAGTTCGCCGTCCTGAACCGCCGCCACGAGCGCACGAACGGCGACGCGCTCCTCGAAATGGCGCGGTACGTGGTCGGCTCCCGGCTGGTCGCCAACACCTCGGTCGCGGTGATCGTGCTGTGGGGGGCCTACCGGGTGGCGTCCGGCTCGCTGGAACTGGGTGTCCTGGCCGCCGCCGTCCTCTACCTGCGGCGGCTGTACGACCCGATCGACCGCCTGGGCATGTTCCTCAACTCCTACCAGTCGGCCGCGGCCTCCCTGGAGAAGATCGCGGGCCTGCTCGCCCAGACGCCGTCCGTCCCGGAGCCCTCGGTCCCGCGGGAACTGCCCCCGCCGGTGACCGAACTCCCCGGCCGCGAGGTCGTCTTCGACGGCGTCCGGTTCGCCTACCGCACCGGCGGCGAGGTGCTGCCCACCTTCGACCTCACCCTCCCGGCGGGGCAGACGGTCGCGGTCGTCGGCTCCACCGGCGCCGGCAAGTCCACGCTCGCCAAACTGCTCGCCCGCTTCTACGACCCCTCCGACGGCCGGGTCCTCCTGGACGGCGTCGACCTGCGCGAGCTGACCGTGCCCGAACTGCGGCGCGGGGTCGTGATGGTCACCCAGGAGGCGTTCCTGTTCTCCGGCACGGTCGCCGAGAACATCGCCATCGGCCGCCCGGACGCCACCCGCGAGGAGATCGAGCAGGCGGCCAAGGCCATCGGCGCCCACGAGTTCATCGCGGCGCTGCCCGACGGCTACGACACGGACGTCCGCAAGCGCGGCGGGCGCATCTCGGCCGGACAGCGCCAACTGGTCGCGTTCGCACGCGCCTTGCTGGCCGACCCGGCGGTGCTGATCCTCGACGAGGCGACCAGTTCCCTGGACATCCCCGGCGAACGGGCCGTGCAGCGCGCGATGGCGACCGTCCTCAAGGGCCGTACGGCGGTGGTGATCGCGCACCGGCTGTCCACCGTGGAGATCGCCGACCGGGTACTGGTCATGGAGCACGGCCGCATCGTCGAGGACGGCCCCCCGTCCGCCCTCATCGCAGGCACCGGCCGCTTCGCGGATCTGCACCGCGCGTGGCGGGACAGTCTGGCGTAGCCGACAGAACAGGGGTGCGCAGGGTGATCGACGCGTACGAGGAGCCGGGTACGCCCGACGCGCGCGGTGGGTGGTCGTATCTGTGGTGGCTGGTGGCCTGTCAGCCGGGGCGCTCGCTCGCCGGGGCGCTGCTGGGCAGCGTCTGGCTGACGCTGATGGCCGGGACGCCGTACCTGATGGCGCGGGCCGTGGACGACGGCCTGGTGCCGGGCCGCATGGCGGTGCTGGCCGGCTGGACGGCGGCGATCTTCCTCCTCGGCGCGGTCAACGCCTGGCTCAGCATCATGCGCCACCGCACCATGACCCGGGTGCGGATGGACGCCTACTTCCGCACCGTCAAGGTGGTCGTCGGGCAGGCGGTACGGCTCGGCGCCGAACTGCCGCGCCGGGCCGACGCCGGGGAGATCGTCACCATCGGCGTCTCCGACGTGCACACCATCGCCCAGGCGCTGACCGTGGTCGGCCCGGGGGTGGGCGCGGTCGTGGTGTACGCGGTGGTGGCAGGACTGCTGCTGACGGTCTCGCCGCTGCTGACCGGTGTGGTGCTGCTCGGGGTGCCGGTGGTGGCCCTGATCGCGGGCCCGCTGGCCAGGCGGCTGCAGGGCAGGGAGACCGAGTACCGGGAACGCCAGAGCGTGCTGACCGCCCGCATCGGCGACCTCGCGGGCGGCCTGCGCGTCCTCAACGGCCTCGGGGGGAAGGGGCTGTTCGCGGACGCCTTCCGCCGCGACTCCCAGCACCTGCGGGCCCAGGGGTACCGGGTGGGCGCGGTCGCCAGCTGGGTCCAGGCCCTGGGCATGGGGCTGCCGACGGTCTTCCTCGCCGTGGTCACCTGGCTCGCGGCCCGCATGGCGGCCCGCGGCGAGATCACGGTGGGCCAGCTGGTCTCGGTCTACGGCTATGTCGCGGTCCTGGTGGGCCCGGTCGCCTTCTTCCTCGACATGGGCTACCAGCTCAGCCGGGGCGTGGTGGCCGCCCGCCGGGTCGTCCGCCTGCTGCGCCACGAGCCGCAACCGGACGAGGGCACCCAGCGGCCCCCGGCCGACCCGGCCGTGCTCCACGACCCGGAGTCGGGCGTACGGGTCCGCCCCGGCCGCCTGACAGCTTTGGTGAGCGCCGACCCGGCAGAGGCAGGAGCGGTGGTGGACCGCCTGGGCCGCTACACCCCCTCGGACGTGACCTGGGGAGGGGTACGTCTGGACGCCGTACCGCTCCGGGAGGTGCGCGCCCGCATCCTGGTGGCCGACAACGATGCCGACCTGTTCGCCGGCGCCCTGCGCGATGCGATCGGTGCGGGACCGCATGAAAGGGGCGCCCACGACGCGCCCCACAGGGGCGCGGGGCACTGCGCGATCAGCCACAGCGGCGCCGCACCCGCCGACGCACCCCGAGCCGCACCTGCTGACGCGCACCTCACCCAAGCCCTCCACACGGCCGCGGCCGACGACATCGTCCAGGCCCTCCCCCTCGGCCTCGACTCCGAACTCTCCGCCCAGGCCCGCAACCTCTCGGGCGGGCAACGTCAACGCATCCGCCTCGTGAGGGCGTTGCTCACCGATCCCGAGGTCCTGCTCGCCGTGGAACCCACCTCCGCCCTCGACGCCCTCACCGAGGCCCTCGTCGCGGAGCGCCTCCGCACCGCCCGCGACGGCCGCACCACCCTCCTCACCACCACCTCCCCCCTGGTGCTGGCCCACGCCGACGACGTGCTCTTCCTGGTCGACGGCAAGGTCGCCGCGACCGGCACCCACGAGGGGCTGCTCGACCACGCACCCGGATACCGGGCCCTCGTGGCCCGGGACACGGAGGACGAGGAGGTCGTACGGTGACCACGGGCCAGCTGCCGGTCGCCGGCCGCGCCGACGTACGCCGGGCCACCCTCCGCCTGGTGAAGGCGGACCGCGGCCCGTTCGCCGCCGCCCTGCTGCTGAACGCCGCGGCCGCCGGCGCCGGTCTCGCCGGCCCGTGGCTGGTCGGCCGGATCGTGGACGAGGTACGGGCCGGCCACGGAGTCGGCGCCGTGGACCACCTCGCCCGGTGGATCCTGCTCTGCTCCCTCGCCCAGCTGCTGCTCGCCCGCACCGCCCGCTACCTCGGCCACCGTTTCGGCGAACGCACCCTGGCCCGCGTCCGCGAGGAGTTCGTGGACCGCGCCCTCGCCCTGCCCGCGTCGGTCGTGGAGCGGGCCGGTACCGGCGACCTGACCGCGCGCGGCACGGGCGACGTGGGCACCGTCGGCACCACCCTGCGGGACGCAGGCCCCGAGCTGCTGGTCAACACCGTGCAGGCGCTGTTCGTGATGGGCGCGGTGTTCGTCCTGGACCCGGTGCTCGCCGGGTTCGGGGTGCTCGGGCTGGCCCCGGTCTGGTTCGCGCTGCGCTGGTACCTGCGCCGGGCCCGGGACGGCTATCTCGCCGAGGGCGCGACGACCTCCGGGGTCGCGGAGGTCGTCACGGCCACGGTGGCGGGCGCCCGCACGGTGGAGGCGTTCCGGCTCCAGGAGCAGCGGATCACGGCGAGCCGCAACGCGCTGGAGACCAACCGGAAGGCCCGGTTCTACACCCTGTGGCTGCGGACCGTGTTCTTCCCGGCCGTCGAGGTGTCGTACACGGTGCCGGTGGCCGGGGTGCTGCTGATCGGCGGACTGCTGCACGCCGGCGTCGGCGTGACGGTGTCGGCGGCGCTGTATCTGCGGCAGTTCACGGAACCGCTGGACCAGATCCTGATGCGGGTGGAGCAACTCCAGTCGAGCAGCGCCTCGTTCGCGCGCGTGGAGGGGCTGGCGCAGGCCCCGCGGGCGACGCTGGACGGCGCGGCGCCCGCACCGGCGGACGACCGGATCGACGTGCGCGGGGTGCGGTACGCCTACGAGCGCGGCGGCGAGGTGCTGCGCGGGGTGGACCTCACGGTGCGGCCCGGGGAACGGCTGGCGGTGGTGGGCCCGTCCGGCGCCGGGAAGACGACACTGAGCCGGCTGCTGGCGGGCGTCGACGCGCCGGGCTCGGGCACGGTGACCGTGGGCGGGGTGCCGGTCGCGGAACTGGAACCGGAGCGGCTGCGCCGCCAGATCGTGCTGGTCACCCAGGAGCATCACGTCTTCCTCGGCACGGTCCGGGACAACCTGCTGATCGCCGACCCGGCCGCGACCGACGCCGGCCTGTGGTCGGCGCTGGCCGCCGTCGGCGCCGACGACTGGGTGCGCGGCCTGCCCGCGGGCCTCGACACCCCGCTCGGCACGGGCGGCGGCACGGGCGGTGCGGGCGGAGGCACGAGCGGCGGCACGGGCGGTGCGGCCGTCGACGGCTCACGCGCCCAGCAACTGGCGCTGGCCCGCGTGGTGCTGGCCGACCCGCACACGCTGATCCTGGACGAGGCGACCGCGCTGCTGGACCCGGCGACCGCCCGGCACACCGAGCGGGCCCTGGCCGCCGTGCTCGAAGGCCGTACGGTCATCGCCATCGCGCACCGGCTGCACACGGCCCACGACGCCGACCGGGTGGCCGTGATGGAGGACGGCCTGCTCACCGAACTCGGCACGCACGAGGAGCTGGTGGCGGCGGGCGGGGCGTACGCGGCGCTGTGGGCGACCTGGCACGGCGAGAAGGCGCCCTGAGCCGCCGCCCCGCGGCCGAGCACCCCACCCCCCTGGACACCCCCTCAACATTCCGCATACCGAACATGAACATCCGGTCAACGGACGATTTCCGGCCAAGTTCCTGACGCGGTCCTGACAGGTGGCGTTTTCTGCTGCCACTCTTCCCACGGCCGACTCACAGCAACCCCACAGAGTCACCCCACCGCTGCTGTCGAGCCCGGCACTGCACTGCACTGCACTGCACCCGCACATGGTTCCGCGTTCCGCCGAGTTCTGCCCGGCCGGCCCACCCGCCGTCCGGATCTCCCCTGGCCGTGCGACCCGCGGCCACGCAGAAGGAGTCCGTGTTGAGAAGCAGTTCCTCTCGCAGACGCACCCCCCACAACACCCCCCACCGCGCGTACCGGCGCACCGCCGCCGTCGCCCTCGCGGGCGTCACCGCCCTGATCACGGCCGCCGTCCAGTCGGGCGCCGCCAGCGCCGCCCCGGCCGCCCCGCAGACCGGCCGGGCCAACCCGGCCCACGCGGCCGTCCGGCTCTCCCCCTCGCAGCGCGCCGAACTGCTGCGCGACGCGAGCGCCGCACGGGCCGCCACCGCCAAGGCGATAGGCCTCGGCGCCCAGGAGAAGCTGGTCGTCAAGGACGTCGTCAAGGACGCCGACGGCACCCTGCACACCCGCTACGAGCGCACCTACGCCGGCCTCCCGGTGCTCGGCGGCGACCTGATCGTCGACACCGCGAAGTCGGGCGCCACCGAGCGGGTCATCAAGGCGAACGGCCACACCCTCAAGGTCGCCGGCCTCACCCCGGCCAGGAGCGCGGCGAGCGCCGAGAAGACCGCCCTCGCCACCGCGAAGACGCTGGGCTCCACCAAGTCGGCCGCCGACGGCACCCGCAAGGTGATCTGGGCCGGCTCCGGCACCCCCGTCCTCGCCTACGAGACGGTCGTCGGCGGCTTCCAGGACGACGGCACCCCCAACCAGCTGCACGTCATCACCGACGCCACGACCGGCAAGAAGCTCTTCCAGTACCAGGGCGTCGAGAACGTCACCGGCACCGGCAACACCCAGTACAGCGGGACGGTGTCGCTGTCGACGACCCAGTCGGGCTCGACGTACAACCTGACCGACGGCGACCGCGGCGGCCACAAGACGTACAACCTGAACCACGGGACGTCCGGCACCGGCACGCTGTTCTCCCAGTCGAGCAACACCTGGGGCAACGGCACCACCTCGAACGCCGCCACCGCGGGCGCCGACGCGCACTACGGGGCCGCCGTGACCTGGGACTTCTACAAGAACACCTTCGGCCGCAGCGGCATCAAGAACAACGGCGTCGGCGCCTACTCCCGCGTCCACTACGGCAACTCGTACGTGAACGCGTTCTGGGACGACAGCTGCTTCTGCATGACGTACGGCGACGGCTCCGGCAACGCGGACCCGCTGACCGCCCTCGACGTGGCCGGTCACGAGATGAGCCACGGTGTCACCTCCAACACCGCCGGCCTCAACTACAGCGGCGAGTCCGGCGGCCTGAACGAGGCCACCTCGGACATCATGGGAACCGGCGTGGAGTTCTACGCCAACAACTCCTCCGACCCCGGCGACTACCTCATCGGCGAGAAGATCAACATCAACGGCGACGGCACCCCGCTGCGCTACATGGACAAGCCCAGCAAGGACGGCGGCAGCGCCGACTACTGGTCCTCCTCGGTCGGCGGCCTCGACGTGCACTACTCGTCCGGTGTGGCGAACCACTTCTTCTACCTGCTGAGCGAGGGCAGCGGCGCCAAGGTCATCAACGGCGTCAGCTACAACTCGCCCACGAAGGACGGGCTTCCGGTCACCGGCATCGGCCGGGACAAGGCGCTGCAGATCTGGTACCGGGCGCTCACCACCAAGTTCACCTCGACCACCAACTACGCGGGCGCCCGCACCGGCACCCTCGCCGCGGCGGGCGAGCTGTATGGCACCACCAGCACCGAGTACAAGGCGGTGCAGGACGCCTGGGCGGCCGTCGCGGTCGGCTCGCGCTCCGGCGGCGGTGGCGGCGGTACGGGCACCTCGTACGAGAGCAACACGCCGGTGTCGATCCCGGACAACGGGCCCGCGGTCACCTCGTCGATCACGGTCTCCGGCCGCACCGGGAACGCGCCGAACAACCTCCAGGTAACGCCGAATATCAGCCACACGTGGCGCGGCGACCTGGTGATCGACCTCGTCGGTCCGTCCGGGACGTCGTACCGCCTGAAGAACTTCAGCTCGTCCGACTCCGCGGACGACGTGACGGACACCTACACGGTGAACGCCTCATCGGAATCGGCCAATGGCACCTGGAAACTGAAGGTCCAGGACCAGGCCGCGCAGGACGTCGGCACGATCAACGGGTGGAAGCTGACCTTCCCGTAAGCACAGGTGACACAGGTGCGCACCGGGCGCCGTCCAGGGGGACATCCCCTCGGGCGGCGCCCGTTTTACACGGCCGCAATGTTCACCCAACACCTGCTTTTCGGCCAACATCACTTCAGGGTCCTGACATGTACGCGACCTTGATGTCACTCTTCCTTCACCCGTCGCACAGCACAGCAACTTCACCACCCCACAGTCGGGCCGGTAACCCCACACCGCCCCGCACTCCCCACATCCTGAAGGAGCTTGAGTGAGCCCCCTCTACGCGCGTCACAAGCGCACCACGCTCGCCATCGCCACCGCTGTCGCCGCCGGCGCCCTCCTCACCACGGGCTTGACCACCAACGCCACCGCCGCCGCGAAGCAGCCGCTGGCCGCCGCACCCACTCTGCTCTCCAACTCCGCCCGCACCGCCCTGATCCAGAAGGCGCAGGCGAACGTCGCCGAGACCGCTCAGGAGATAGGCCTCGGCGCCAAGGAGAAGCTGGTCGTCAAGGACGTCGTGAAGGACGTCGACGGCACGGTGCACACGCGCTACGAGCGCACCTACGCGGGCCTGCCCGTCCTCGGCGGCGACCTCGTCGTGCACACCTCGAAGGCCGGCAAGACCGAGGGCGTCACCAGGGCGACGAAGGCCGCCATCAAGGTGGCCTCCCTCAAGCCGCAGATCAGCACCGTCAAGGCGGAGAAGGCGGCGCTGAGCGTCGCCAGGACCCTCGGCTCCACCAAGTCGGCCGCCGACGGCGCCCGCAAGGTGATCTGGGCCGGTTCCGGCACCCCCGTCCTCGCCTACGAGACGGTCGTCGGCGGCTTCCAGGACGACGGCACCCCGAACCAGCTGCACGTCATCACCGACGCCGCCACCGGCAAGAAGCTCTTCGAGTACCAGGGCATCGAGAACGCCACCGGCACCGGCAAGACCCTGTACTCGGGCACGGTCAGCCTCACCACCACGCTGTCCGGCTCGACGTACTCGCTGACCGACGCCTCCCGCGGCGGCCACAAGACGTACAACCTGAAGCACACGTCCAGCTCCGGCACCGGCACCCTGTTCACCAACACCACCAACACGTGGGGCACCGGCACCGCCTCCAGCTCCAGCACCGACGTGACCGCGGCCGCCGACGCCGCCTACGGCGCGCAGGAGACCTGGGACTTCTACAAGGACACCTTCGGCCGCAGCGGCATCAAGAACAACGGCGTCGGCGCCTACTCCCGCGTCCACTACGGCAGCTCGTACGTCAACGCCTTCTGGGACGACAGCTGCTTCTGCATGACCTACGGCGACGGCGACAGCAACACGCACCCGCTCACCTCGCTGGACGTGGCCGGCCACGAGATGAGCCACGGTGTCACCGCCAACACCGCCGGCCTCAACTACAGCGGCGAGTCCGGCGGCCTGAACGAGGCCACCTCGGACATCTTCGGCACCGGCGTGGAGTTCTACGCCAACAACGCCTCGGACCCCGGTGACTACCTCATCGGCGAGAAGATCGACATCAACGGCGACGGCACCCCGCTGCGCTACATGGACAAGCCCAGCAAGGACGGCGGCAGCGCCGACTACTGGTCCTCCTCGGTCGGCAACCTCGACGTGCACTACTCGTCGGGCGTCGCGAACCACTTCTTCTACCTCCTCTCGGAGGGCAGCGGTTCCAAGACGATCAACGGTGTCAGCTACAACTCGCCGACGTACAACGGCTCCACCGTCACCGGCATCGGCCGCGCCAAGGCGCTGCAGATCTGGTACAAGGCGCTGACCACGTACTTCACGTCGACCACGAACTACAAGTCGGCCCGCACCGGCACGCTGTCCGCGGCGGCCGCGCTGTACGGCTCCGGCTCCACCGAGTACAACGCGGTGGCGGCGGCCTGGACGGCGGTCAACGTCAGCTGACCCCGCGCGCCGAGCGCTACGGGCGGGCCCCCGGGGAGCAGCTGCCCCGGGGGCCCGCCCTACGCTCTCTCCCATGTCCTTCACCTACGAGCCGGTCGGCGCCACCCGCGAGAACCTCGCCGCCTGCCCGCCGGGCTTCCACCCGCTGCACGTGCGCACGCGCATAGGCGAGGGCCAGGAAGTCTTCCACCGGGCCGCCGAGGCGGTCCTCACCTGGGAACTCCACCGCGCCCTGGGCGTGGGCATCGAGGCCGCCGCCGAGCGGGCGGCCCCCGGCGTCGACGTCACCGTCACCCTGGCCGGGCTCATCAAGGCTCCCTGCCGGGTCGTCTGGACGGCCGAGGAGTCCCGGCGCGCGGGCTGGGCCTACGGCACCCTCGCCGGCCACCCCGAGAGCGGCGAGGAGGCCTTCGTGGTCGACCGCACGGGCGACGGCACGGTCTGGCTCACGGTCGCGGCGTTCAGCAGGCCCGCCCGGTGGTACGCGCGCGCGGGCGGCCCGGCGACCCGGGGGCTGCAGCAGGCGTACGCGCGCAGGTGCGGCAAGGTGCTGCGCCGCCTCTGCGCGGACCCGGCGCCGGAATTCTGACGACGGGACGGACGGCCCCACGGGCGTGCGGGCGCCGCACGAACGGCGGACGGAGACGGGGACGGACGGAGACCGCCCGCCCCCGGGGACCTCACCGCAGCAGCACCCCCGCCCCCTCCACCGCGCCCTCGGCCGGAGCCGTCACCAGCCCCAGCTCGGCGCCGGACGCCAGCAGGCGGTGGGAGGGGAGGATGCGGACCGTGTAGCCGTAGGGACCGGTGCGGTCCAGGGACAGCGGGCCCTCGTAGGTCCAGTGGCCCTCCAGGTCCGGGCCGGCGGCCGGCTTCAGCGGGACGGTCGTCGCGTCCGTGATGCGGTCCTCCGGGTCGACCCGGCCGGAGACCGCCTGGACCTCCACGTCGTCGGGACCGAGGTCGCCGAGGCGGACGCGGACCCGCAGCACGAGGGTGGTGCCCAGTTCGGCGGTGGCCGTGGGCGTGGCCGTCTCCACGTGGTCGACCGAGACGCCGTGCCAGGCCGCCCGCACCCTGCCCTTCCAGGCGGACAGTTCCCGGGCCGTGTCCGCGGTCATCGACCGGTGGGCGTGGGCCGCCGGGGTGTAGAGGCGCTCCACGTACTCCCGGACCATGCGGCCCGCCAGCACCTTGGGCCCCAGCAGGGTCAGGGTCTGCCGGACCATCTCGATCCACCGGTCCGGCAGACCGCTGCGGCCGCGCTCGTAGAAGCGCGGGGTCACCCGCTGCTCCAGCAGGTCGTACAGCGCGGCCGCCTCGATGTCGTCCCGGCGGTCGGGATCGGTGCCGGCGCCGTCCGCCGTCGGGATCGCCCAGCCGAAGTCCGGCTGGAACCATTCGTCCCACCAGCCGTCCAGCACCGAGAGGTTGAGGCCGCCGTTGAGCGCCGCCTTCATTCCGCTCGTGCCGCACGCCTCCAGCGGGCGCAGCGGGTTGTTCAGCCAGATGTCACAGCCGGGCAGCAGCTTCTGCGCCATCGCCATGCCGTAGTCGGGCAGGAAGACGATCCGGTGGCGCACCCGCGGATCGTCGGCGAACCGGACCAGTTCCTGCACCAGCCGCTTGCCGCCGTCGTCGGCCGGGTGCGCCTTTCCGGCCACCACGACCTGGATCGGGTGGTCCGGGTGGAGGAGCAGTTCCATCAGCCGGTCCCGGTCGCGCAGCATGAGCGTGAGGCGCTTGTAGGACGGGACACGGCGGGCGAACCCGATGGTGAGGACGTCCGGGTCCAGGGCGTTGTCGATCCAGCCCAGCTCCGCCGTGCCGGCGCCGCGCTGGCGCCAGGAGGCCCGCAGCCGGTCCCGTACCTCCAGCACCAGCTGCTCCCGCAGGCTGCGGCGCAGCTCCCAGATCTCCTGGTCGGCGACCTCGGCGACCGCGTCCCAGCGCTCGGGACCGCCGACGGTCAGCGCCTCCTCGGTCCGGCGGTCGCCGAGCTGCCGGGCGCCCAGCCGGACCACCTCCGGGGCCACCCAGGTCGGGGCGTGCACCCCGTTGGTCACCGAGGTGATCGGCACCTCGTCGGGGTCGAAGCCCGGCCAGAGCCCGGAGAACATCTCCCGGCTGACGTTGCCGTGCAGCAGCGAGACCCCGTTGGCGCGCTGGGCGAGCCGCAGCCCCATCACGGCCATGTTGAACAGGTTGGGCTCGCCGCCGGGGTAGGTCTCCATGCCGAGCCGGAGGATGTGGTCGACCTCGATCCCGGGAAGTTCGGCGTCGGCCCCGAAGTGGTGGGCGACCAGCTCGCGGTCGAAGCGGTCGATGCCGGCCGGGACGGGCGTGTGGGTGGTGAAGACCGTGCCGGCCCGGACCGCCTCCAGCGCGGAGTCGAAGTCCAGTCCGGTGGCGACCAGTTCGGCGATCCGCTCCAGTCCCAGGAAGCCGGCGTGGCCCTCGTTGGTGTGGAACACCTCCGGCTCGGGGTGGCCGGTGAGCCGGCAGTACGTCCGTACGGCCCGCACGCCCCCTATGCCGAGCAGCATCTCCTGGAGGAGCCGGTGCTCGCTGCCGCCGCCGTAGAGCCGGTCGGTGACCTGGCGCTCGCCGACGTCGTTCTCCTCCACGTCCGAGTCCAGCATCAGCAGCGGCACCCTGCCGACCTGGGCCAGCCAGATACGGGCGCGCAGCAGTCTGCCGCCGGGCAGCGCGAGGGAGACGTGCGCCGGGGTGCCGTCGGCCTCCTTCAGCAGGGCCACGGGGAGTTCGTTGGGGTCGAGGACGGGATAGTGCTCCTGCTGCCAGCCGTCCCGGGACAGGGTCTGCCGGAAGTAGCCGTGCCGGTAGAGCAGGCCGACGCCGATCAGCGGGACGCCCAGGTCGCTGGCGGACTTGAGGTGGTCGCCGGCGAGGATGCCGAGACCGCCGGAGTACTGGGGCAGGGCCGCCGTGATGCCGAACTCGGGGGAGAAGTAGGCGACGGCCGCCGGGAGTTCGGCGGCCCGCTCCCCGGTCTGGTACCAGCGGTCGCCGGTCAGGTAGTCGCCCAGGTCGTCGGCGGCCGCGGTCAGCCGGCGCAGGAAGCGGCGGTCACCGGCCAGCTCGGCGAGGCGGGCCGGCGGCACGCTGCCCAGCAGCCGCACCGGGTCGCCCTCCGAGGCGGCCCAGCGCTCGGGGTCGACGGCCTGGAAGAGGTCACGGGTCTCGGCGTGCCAGGACCAGCGCAGATTGCGGGCCAGGTCGCTGAGTGGACGGAGGGGGTCGGGGAGAACGGGACGGACGGTGAACCGACGGATCGCCTTCACATTCCACCTCGTGCAGTTCGCGTTCGCGGTGAGAGCCGTACGGCGGTGTGCGGCTCGGCGTCTGTCAGACAGTACCGGTGTCGGGGTACCGCTGGGGGGCTGCCGCCCCCAGACCCCCGCTTCGGCCTGAACGGCGCCCCGGTGCCTTCTCCTGGTCGCGATCAGGCCATGTTCGCGGCTGTGTCCCTCCGGCCCGTCGCCGGGTCCGGCCGGGCACCGTCGACGCGCCGGTCGCCAAGTCCCCTGATTGCGGGGGCCGGGAGCGGGAAGTCGTCCGGTGCGGGGCCGGATCGCCACCGGCTCCGTGCGTCGGGAAACGGGACCGGTCTTGTGCGTAGACATACGGCTGAGTAGTTAACAGAGTGCCGGATTGCCCACCCGAATAGGGTGGGAAGGCTCCTCCGGTACACCCCACGGACACAGGACTGACACCAGGCAGCGGTACAACTCCAGGTACACCCCGCAGGACCCACCTCCCCACCACCCATCCGCCCACACCCTCGTTGCCGCGGACAGGAGCGGTCATGCCCGCCACGCACCATTCCCCAGCACCTCCGACCCGGCGCACGTCACCCGGCGCGCCGCCCCCCGCGGACGAGGCCACCGCCGTCGGCCGCATACCCGTCCTCGACGTCCGCCCGCTGGTCCAGCAGGGGCGCCGGCCCGCCAAAGCGGTCACCGGGGAGTCGTTCGAGGTCACCGCCACCGTCTTCCGCGAGGGCCACGACGCCGTCGCCGCCAACGTGGTGCTGAAGGACCCGAAGGGCCGACCGGGCCCCTGGACCCCGATGCGGGAACTGGCCCCCGGCACCGACCGCTGGGGCGCCACCGTCACCGTCGACGGGAAACCCGGCCGCTGGACCTACCAGGTCGAGGCATGGGGAGATCCGGTCACCACCTGGCGCCACCACGCCCAGATCAAGATCCCGGCGGGCATCGACACGGAGCTGGTCCTGGAGGAGGGTGCCCGGCTCTACGAACGGGCCGCCGCCGGGGTCCCGAAGGCAAAGAAACGGGAAATCCTGCTGACCGCCGTCGCCGCCCTGCGCGACGAGGAACGGCCCGCCCCCTGGCGCCTGGCCGCCGCCCTCACGCCCGAGATCGAGAAGATCCTGGCCCGTCATCCGCTGCGGGAGCTGGTCACCGCATCCGAGCCGCTGCCGCTGCTCGTCGAGCGCGAACGGGCCCTGTACGGCTCCTGG